>JAHQXB010000172.1 GCA_029856435.1 Candidatus Jordarchaeia archaeon | reverse complement strand
GAGGCCCGAGTCCGCTAGGGCGTCGAGCGCCCCCCTGAGGGTGAGGGGTCCGGGGTCGTCGGATGTGTGGGTGTACTCGCGTAGCAGGATCAGGAGGAGGAGAAAGGTTATTAAGCCCAGAAACAAAATATCTACCGACATTTTTGGTCACCAAGAGGGTAGGTGTGCCCTTAATCCTACTTAAGGGTATCGCCTACCCAAACACTAATTTTCAAATACTGAAAATAGATATAAACCAAATTTAACATTGTCGAGATAGGTTAAAGAATAGAAGTTTTTAGAACCAAAATGTTTTTTGCAGGGTAATTTTCCTTTGTTCTGCAAAAATTAAGGATTTTTTGGTTTTGTTTCACCAAGAAGTTTTTCAAGATTTTCCTTAATTTTAGAATCGGGAGCAAGAATTGCTTTTTGTTTTGAGTTGTTAATTTCAATTGTGAGTATTCCAGAACCCATGATTCTTTTATCTATATGAGATGATTTGGTTTTTATAGCTTGCATAGCAATCTCCGCAATTTGGTTAAACAATTTAATTTCTATATCTTTTTCAAATGGTTCGCCACCTGAATAGAAACCACTAGAACTCCTCTCGATCGTCATAGGTTCATATTTAACTATTGCCTTTCCTTCTTCTAATTTCAAAACATACTTATTTCCACAGCCATCCCCATAATCGATTCTTTTCACTTGTGCCATACATAGATTCAATAATTTTCCAAACTAAAGGATTTCGCTATATGTTTAGGGGGGGCACTCCCTTCTGTGGGGTGTGTTTTTGTAGCGGTCTTTGGGGAAAAAGGGGTATTCCCTTTTTTTTAACGCCATCATTTATAAAATTGAGGCTGGAGAGATTGCCAAGACATGGTAAAAAGGACAGGGTACCACATGAAGCCATTACTCGGGAGTGTTTATTAAACATACAGGATTTTGGAGTGGATTGTCCAAAAACCCCATATGGGATAGGTTGTGGGACAAGTAACAAAATTTGAAAAAACCTTATTTTCAAAGATACTTATCGAGGAGGTTTATTTTAAATTTGTTCTGCAACAACTACTAAGAGCGGAAATCCAACTTAACCATAAACGAGAATATCAAGAACTAGTTTGATAATCACAAAACCACACATCTCCTCAAGCTTTACCACAAGCATCAGGAAAAGAGGTACAAACCACTAATTTTAGCATTAAAAATAAGCCTTCAGCGAACACTGGGCCGAAGAAACAGTCACATTAATCACCAGTCCAGAACTCCCAGATAAAGTCGGCTAAAAGCGCAGAACTGCGGGTAGTTGTGCTTCTCCTTCTCGGGCCGAACAATTAAGTTTGGAGGAGTAAACCAAGTTTGTGTAAACTGAGGGATTAGAGAGGGTTTCCAAATAGGGGAAAAACCGGTGGAGTGATAAAGAGTAACTTTAGTAATTGCTTGTTTAGCCAGTCATAGCAATCACTTGTAATGCTCCACAATTGCTGCACTTTCCTACAACAACTCCTTCACTGAAAACGTTGGCGTCTTCTATTTTCTCCATTCTATCGCAGCTTGCAATGTAGAAGGTGGGGCTGTCACATTTGCACTTGTACTGCTCATTATAATTGGGCTTGCCGCCATCCTCCAGTACTGATAGGTACGCCTTTTCCCGCCCGCACAGTGAACACTGTAGCCGAATAATTCCGTGAAAGGCAACTGGGGAGTCTCCATTCCAGTGCTCCACAGCCACATGAAAAGGCACTAATCCGCAGTTATCGCATTCCGCCTCAACATATACATGGACATTCTCTGGGTAATCATCAGCACAAATTTTTTCATACGCAAAAACCTTAAGATCCATTAGTTTTGGTTTCTCCATAGCAAATCACTCCTGCGTCAACACTATTCTTCAGCAACAAGGTTACGATGTATGAATCGATCATTTATAAAGCTAAAGGTACAGCTTTTGAATTTTGCCCAAAACTTTTATATCGCTGAAATGCAGAGCCTGAATAGGGTTTAAGCTTAAACCTGTTGGTCTATGTTTTGGCACTGTTAGCTGAGTGGCACCTATCATGCGCTATACGTTTTTCGGCTCAAACACCCTTCTCCTGGGCTTATTTGGGCGTTTTTCACCCTGGGAACAACTGCGAGCATGCCCCCATAGGGGGCTTAGAGCTCTCTCCGAACATGCACACGATAGGTAACGCCTAGTTAATTGTGCCTATGTTTTAAAGATAGACAAACTGTTTTATTCTATTTTTCTGGAGGAAAATCGAAAATTCATTATTTATGCATCAAGTATTAGAAAGGTATAAGTTGGTTTCCTACAAAGACATTAAATTAGCAAATAGTTTTGGAGTGGCGATTATATGCTTATTGTTGTTCTGGGTGGAGCTGGAATAATAGGCTCCGCCGTGGTAGAGGATTTGGTTAAGAGTGGTGTTGAGGAAATTGTAGTTGCGGATTTAAATCTGAGCGCTGCCCAGAAAGTGGTTGAAAAATATAAGAAATCGGGCGTTGAGATTACCGCACAATTTGTGGACGCTAATGAACCTAAGCTTTTAAATGAAGTCATTTCAGGAGCAGATGCGGTTTCCAGCAACATTGGCCCCTTTTATGAGTACTGCGAAAAGGTTGTTAAAGCCGCCATAGAAGCAGGGGTCAACCTCGTAGACATTTGCGACGATTTTGACGCTGCAGAAGAAGCCTTCAAACACGACGCCCAAGCCAAAAAGGCGGGGATAACCGCCTGTATAGGCTGTGGCGCAAGCCCCGGGCTCAGCAATATGACTGCCAAGTACGCAGCAAGCAAAATGGACGAAGTGGAGGATATCTTAATTGCCTGGGCTGTGAGTGTCCGCGACACCGGGGGTCCTGCAGCAAACTACCATATTCTGCACTCTCTAAGTGGGAAGATTCCTATGTTCCGTAATGGAAAAATAAAGTACATCGAGGCTGGCACCGAAAAAGAAGTTGTAAAGTTCATAGAACCCATCGGAGAAGTGGAGGTTTACAGCTTAGGGCACCCGGAACCCCTTACACTACCCCGCTACATTAAAGGTGTGAGGAATGTGAACATTAAGGGGGCAACCCTTCCCGTATGGCTTGATGAGGTTTTCAGAAAACTGAGCAAATCCGGATTTGTAAGCAAGCAGCCGGTCAGTGTTAAGGGAGTATCAATAGTTCCACTAGATTTTGCTGTTTCGCTAACATTCTCGCAGCACGCCTATCCCCAAGAAATTAAGGAAATGATAGAAAAAGAGGCTCCCACCGCTTCCGCCGCAAAACTTATCATCACGGGAAAGAGAAAAGGCGAACCAGTAAAATACACCTATGATGGACTGGCCAGCTTCGCCACAACAACCGCAGCCGCAGCCTCCGCCGCTGTACAGATGATCGCTAATGGAAAAGCTACAAGTCAAGGAGTACAACCACCTGAAGGGTGTCTGGACGCTCGAGAATTTCTAAAAGAAATGGTAAAAAGAAAGATTAAAATAATCGAAACCGAAGAAATAACTCGAAGCCTAAGAGAGGAAATAATTTAGCAAACTCAATTGACTTATCCACAAATATAGGTTCACTTCTTTAACTCCACTGAGGACACCTACAAAAAGGTCAAATTTTTATTTCACATACCCCTAATGGAAGTTTTTCCAATAAAAGGCATATTCCAGAAAACATTAATTCACTCGAAAAAAGAAAACCAATAAATTAGTAGAACTTAAAAAAGAGAATGTGAAGGTTTATAACTCCTTTAACTGATTCCCAGAAGTCTTTTTGGATTTTCTTCGAATAGTTTTGTTAGTATGCCTTCCTTGAATGGGAGTTGTTTCAGTTCTTGCACTATCCTTTTTCGAGGTAGAAGTGGGTAGTCTGAGCCGAAAAGTGCCTTGTTTCTCAGAGGTCCATTAATGTAGCTTATTACGGGTTCCGGTATGTGTCTGGGAGCCCACCCAGCTAAATTAATGTAGACGTTGGGATTCCTCTGACAAACAGCTATGGCTTCGTAGAACCATGGGAACCCGAAGTGGGCGATAACAATTTTCAGGTTGGGGAAGTCCACTGCTACATCATCAATGTATAGAGGTTGACAGTACTTTATGCGTGTTCCGGAGTGGAATTGGGTTCCGGTGTGGAAGAGCACGGGTATGCCTAGCTCTTGGGCTTTTTCATAGACTGGATACATCTCCTTATCATTGGGATAAAGTTCAAGAAGGTGGGGCAACAGTTTGAGGCCCTTTAACTCCAAATCTTTAACTGCCCTCTCAAGTTCTCTTACTGCTAAAACACCCTTGTGGGGATCCACTCCCGCGAATCCTATTAGCCTATCTGGATACTGGCTTACCGCCTTTGCGACAAGCTCGTTTGAAACCTTGTATCCCCACACGGTTTCCGCATCTATCGCCACTATGACTGCTTTATCAACTCCCGCCTCATCCATATCCCTTATTTCATCTTCAAGCTTGGGCCCCTCAAAATCTGATCCGAAAACAGCTAGATAGCCTGCCTTCATATGTTCAGGCATAGCCTTGAAGGCTTCCTCATTCCAGAGCTGACTGTGCGTGTCAATGATCAAATGAAACCACCTCAAACATACAGCTTACAATTTTTTTGTTTTATGGAGGTTTCCTCTGGCTTTAATCTTTTTCGTCAAAAGTTTAAAACTAAAAGTTCAAAAATATGAACCTATTATTTCTAGTTAATCCAATTTTATAAGGATGCAGAGATATTGTGCAAGTTCTGTAAAGATGCAAGCTCAAGGTTATGGTGAATTTATCTGAATCCTAAAGGGTTCTCTGAAGAGTTTTTCTACAAGCTCTCATTACTAGACCGAATTCTGGGAAGGGAACCTAGGAAGGTTAGAGACGCAAAGACGGTTTCTGAATCTGCTTGGCACTCCACCCACATTTCAAAGATGATGGACGAGGTTAACTGATCAAGCCTTCCGTTTGTAGGTCGTCTAGTTAGGATGTACGAGAACTATGTCGCCATCTGCGACCATACAGCTCAGGTGGTTCCATTGGAAGGTGCTTTAAAAAAATAGTGGATTTGATCATGACCATGCTCTCTATTCCTGTATGTGTAAGAGACTCTTTAAAGGGCAGGACGAGTACAAGTGCCTAAACTACGTCCCCATCACCAAAATAATTAGGAAGGCAACCAGATGTTGGAAGGAAAAAAGGACTAAGCCCCAAAGAAGCGAGGGAAAAGCTACAATAATTCGACGAAAAGGCTTTGTGCACGCGGTATTCTGGTGGTGTGGAACGCCTCAGTCTATCTGCATCTGTAACTGCGCCACTGCTTGGTTGGGACAGTTATTAACGCATTTTAGGCATTGTGGACAGTACTTGTCCGCGTAGGCTTTGAAGATTAAATAGATTTCATACCTTATGGGTACTCCATCTTCACTTTTTCTTTTGTGGGTTTAAACATTAGTAAGGAGTGTGGACATAGGTTTAAGCATTTTAAGCACTTGGGTCGATTCTCTGAAGGATTATGAGGTAGATAGCATTTTTGAGGGTTGCATTCGAATTTGCCCATTCTTAGAGCCTCTACCAGATTTTTCTAGATAGAGGATGAGTATTCCTATCTGTAAGCTTGATGGTGTTTTGTTCACAGGCCATCCTGCAAAGTCCACATCTGAAGCATAATTTGGAATCCACGCGCGTGTGTGTTTGTCTTTTCCTAGACTGATTGCTCCGAACTGGCAGCGTTTTACACATTCGCCGCATCCAATACCTTTGTCAATGTTAACTTCGGACACGTACTCCGCTTTGCGATAAGCGTTTTCAATGTCATACCATGTTCTAGGTCTTTGCAGCAATAAAAAATCAACCTAGCTCCACATCTAAACCAACAGAACAAACAGTCCGCTCAGCCAACCGAATTAGGGAACCAAAAAAGTTAAGTATCACTCAAAGTCTAGGTCTAACTGATTAATTTTTCAGTGCTCCTAGGTTAGTGATACTAATTGCTAAAACGTAGCCTACCCCCGAGAATCATCTTTACTATCCTATTCATTGCCGTGTTTACCTCAATGCTTGGAATCGGTATAGTTGCACCCATACTGCCACTCTACGCGGAACAAAACCTAGCGGCCTCTGGTATCTGGATTGGCTTAATATTCTCAGGATTCGGGCTTTCTAGAACAATTGCAAGCCCCATAGTGGGGCGCATTTCTGACGTGAGGGGAAGAAAAAATTTTCTAATAGTCGGACTGCTGGGCTACGCCCTCACCGGCCTAGGCTACATCATAGCCAATAACGTGGTCCTCCTCACAATGATACGCTTCGCCAACGGCTTCACCTCCGCTATGGTTCTACCAGTTTCCCAAGCTTACGTAGGAGACTTAACCCCAAAGGGAAAAGAGGGAACCTATATGAACACATTCATGACCTCACTTATGGTGGGATTTGGAGTGGGGCCCTTTATAGGTGGTTGGATGTTTGACAATTATAGTGCAGCCTCAGCCTTTTACACTATGGCCGCTCTAAGCGCAATAGCCCTAGCACTTGTCATCATTTTTCTTCCAAACCTTGAGGACATAAAAAGAAATCTTAGCTCAACACTAGAGAAAAGAGCCGTTTCCACGACTGGTGTTAAACCATCAGTGAGAAATGCATGGAAAGATCCCCACGTGAAGGGTATAATGACTTACAGAACAAGTGTGGGTCTTTCAAGAAACGCTTTAGTATCCTTCCTACCAATTTTTCTGACATCAAAATTTGCAGCCTCAGCCACCCAGGTCGGAATAATCCTCGCCATATTTCTACTATTGGGAGCCCTACTTCAACCACTCATGGGTGTGGCCTCAGACCGATTCGACAGAACAAAACTTACCATTATGGGTATGAGCGTTGGGGCGGCTCTACTCTTTGCGATGCCGTTCGTTCCCAGTCTGGAGGGCGTATTACCGCTGGTTATTCTCGCTCCAATTTTCTCGGCTGCCGCCGAAGCTCCCGCCTTAGCCTTGGGAACGGAGGCGGGAAGAAAGCACGGCATGGCTACTGTCTTAAGCCTTTACGATACTGCTATGGGAATAGGAATGGTGGGAGGCCCCCTAATATCTGGCCTTTTCGTGGACAACCTTGGAATCAACAGCATATTTTATCTCTGGGGAGTGGTGGGCTTCATAGCCGCAATAATTTGCCACCTACACCTAAGAGGAAAAAACAACAAAACCCTCCAAGAAAAACCAGAAAACGTAAAAATCGTTGAAAAAGGAACAAGCGAATAAGTAAACTCGTAAGAATTTAAAAAAAGGGAGGAATGGTTAAGTCCTTTATCTTGTTTACTCTGGACGCTCTACTTCGAAGATTATTTTTATTCTGGCTCTATAGGCTGCTACTTTGTCGTTTTCTATTTTGCAGTCGAATTCTTCAACTGAGACTCTTGTTATGTTTCGCAGGGTTTTTGTGGCTTCAACTACTGCGTTTTTGACGGCGTCCTCCCAAGACTTCTCAGATATCCCCACAAGTTCAATCATTTTCCATACAGGCATAACTCATACCTCATCCTTACAAAATATACTATTTATATTTTATAAATACATATAAATATTATTAAGTCTAGAAAGTTCTATATTAAGCTTTCCAAAATAAGGAAACGAAACCTAAGAAAATCAAGCCTTAAACAAGCCATTAAACTCCCCCTACAAGGCTGTTGGCGGGAAAGCCCCTGACTTTTAGTCGCGGGAGTGTCCACTTTGCCCCTCGTAACTTTTCAACATAGAGTGGGCTTAATTTTCGGGGGTGAATCCTGATTTGGGTGTTTGGAGAACTCAAACCAAAAAGTAGTGATTGAAAAAGCGACGCAATACAGGTTCCCCTCCATATATGGTGGGCGATAAAAGCTAAGTCTTTTCGGAATAGTGAGTTGCACCGAAAGTTTTACAAGAGCAGCCTTTAAGGCTACTATTAGCAATTTTTGGGTTTCAGATATCTGGATTTGCAGCCGAGGATTACTGTAGGAGCCTAATCTGGGGAGCCTTTTTGAGTTCTCATAAAAATCAATAGCGCGATTTTTGGGGAAGATTGATTATAATTAATTAGTTTAGAGTTTTGTCGAAGGACTTTTTTAGATAGCTTTATTTTCCTGTTATCCTAAGGGCTGAAGCATTAAGATAAAAAATATTATTGTTTGGCTTGTTAAGTTGTTATGTTGGCGTTTTTGAGGTGAGGCAATTGAATATTATGGATGTGGTTTTGAAGGAAATTGATTCGAGAAGAGATGATATAGTTAAACTGGTTCAGGAGCTGATTTGTTATAAGACTGTGAATCCTCCCGGAGATACTATCGAAATTGCGGGTTTTATAAAGGATTATCTATCTGATTGTGGCTTGAGCGTTAATCTCTACGAATCACAAAAAGGTAAGGTGAGTGTGGTGGGAACGTTGAAGGGGCGGGGTAAGCGAAGATTTATTTGGGATGGTCATGTGGACGTGGTGCCAGTATCTAATCCTGAATCTTGGATCGCTGATCCTTGGGAAGGGAAAGTGGTTGATTCGCGTATTATTGGTAGAGGGGCTGCAGATATGAAAGGCAATGTTGGAGCTGCTATGGTGGCTGCTTCGGTTCTGGCTGAGAAGGATGTGGGTCTTATGGGGGATCTGGTTCTGGCTTTGGTTCCTGATGAGGAGACTGGCGGATATTTGGGTTCTGGTTTCCTTGTGGATAAAGGTGTTTTGAAGGGTGACGCCTGCATTGTGGGCGAATTCTCCCCCTTTAATACACTGTGCGTGGGTGAGAAGGGTATATTATGGCTGAGCGTGAAGGCCAGAGGAATACCTGCTCATGCCAGTGTGAAATTCCTAGGTGTTAACGCTATAGATCTGCTGTGCCAGTTCTGCTCTGAGTTATACAAAATTGAGCAGGTGGATAGGACACTTCCCGAAGATGTCAATAGGATAATAGATGCGATACAACCCACCTTGAAACAGCTGGAGGCCCTAGGATTTCCTAGGGAGTTAATTAACAAAATGTACAAAAGATTATCTGTAAATGTGGGTATGATTAGGGGAGGCGAAAAGGTGAATATCGTTCCAGCCAATGCGGAGGGGGAAGTGGATATAAGAATCCTACCTGGAATGGACTATGACTTAGTTAAAGAGGAAATTAACAAAATCCGAATAGACTTCAACAGAACTTTGGAGAAAACATATCCAAATCTAAAGTCTGCGGGAATAGAGGGAATAACAGTGGAAGAAACACTTAGATTTGAACCCTCCTACCAAAAACTAGATGCACCTCTAGTTCCGCTGGTGAAAAATGTTATAAAAAAGGTAACTGGAAGAGAACCGTCATTATTCGTGCATACTGGAGGTACGGACGCCCGATTCTTTCGAGCTAAAGGCATCCCAACAGTTCTTTACGGTGCAGGCTCCGAAACTGGCCACGGAATTAACGAATATGTACCAATAGAGGGTCTGATTGAAGCCACGAAAGTTTATGCACTCGCTGCTATGGATATCCTAGGCACTACTTAGCCCTGAATAATTCTCTTAGAATCTTCATTGCTTCATCAATAGTCAAATTTTCCAATTTTCTGGCTTCCTCGTAATGTTCCCCGCAGAACCAAGCCGCGTAAGGCGGGTGGCCAACCATTCCACCCTCTTTCATTCTTTTTCTCCATTCCTCGTCCTCTGGTCTTTTCCTAAAATAGATCAGTCCACCTTCTTTGCGGTCTTCAAAATCTTTATAGCATATGGCGCATATGGGGGGCTTCATGAAAATACCATCTATTAAGTAATTTTTTTTCACTAAATTTTTGTGTGGAACTCATATGGAACTAAAATAAACAAAGATGTACTAGTATAGAGTTTCTCATTAATTTTTTCCTAAACCTATCCTTGACCGGGGTTATTTAAGGCTTCTTTCACCAAAAAAGGCGGAAAAAACCATACTTTCTGGAAGCGAAAAGGAAAAAATTAAATGGAAAGTCTATAGTGACGATCGTAATTATTTACGTTCCGTCAAATCTTTTTTCGAGAAGGCTCCCGACTTCCAGTCGTGGGGAGTATCAAACTGTTTCCTAGAGGTAGGTAGAGTAACTTTTGTCGAAAAATGTGGGACTATGGGGGATGATCGCTAATGTTAACACTACACGTTTGGAAAACTAGGATAGTGGTTTTCTACTAAAATCGGAGAAGAGTTTTTGGATTAGAAGAATTTTATTATGTGGGATAACTACTTATGTGTGAGAATCCTCTCAATTTAAGGGATGTGAGTATAATTACTCTTCCTCCAAACTCCGATGTATTTGTTTATAGTAGGTTGGTGAAATCGTTTGCCGTTGGCTGATGTTTTGGATCGTGTTATTGAGAATTTGGATAGGTTTGTTGATGAGGCGGATCTTGGTGAACCTTTCTTTTCTGGTTCGGGGTATGTGGCTTATCCTTTTAGTGTGGAGAATTTTAGGGAGATTAAAGGTACTGGGTCTGAACGAAAAATGGCTTTTGTTGATGGGGGGAATCAGGAGATTGTGGGTGCTCCAAATTTTTCCGTTCAGATTAACCGGGTTTTCTTCAATATTTTCCAGAATAAGGAGCGGATTTTGGGGAGTGTGATGCCGAAGAGAATAGAATTTTTTTCGGTCACCTTTTCCAATTTTAGGCAGAACGAGGTTTATTATGACACCTCAATCTTTCCAGTCAGCGAAGAATTTGAAAACTATCTTCCAGACACGGGGGATCTCTCATTTAGCTCCATGGATCGCAGCGTGATGCAGGGAAATCTCAGAGCGGACATAGCAACAGTTGCCTCTATAGCTAGAAGATTCGCAGAGTGGGAATATGCCAAACACGTAATAGAGAATGAACTAGAAGAAAAAGATGTCCTCGTTATGGATGGCACCCTCCAAACCGCTTTCACCAACGAGTCTAAATACTCAAAAGGTGTCTATGAACTGGCCAAAAAGAAGGGAGTTATTGTTACCGGTTTAACTAAGACCTGCGGACTATTCACCACCACAGGCCTATCCCTTCTAGGAGCCGCAAGAAAATTCGCAAAAAACAACAATATAACATATCCCATGTGGTACTATTACCCTGTCGCAGAAGCCTTTAGTCCAGTTCACGAGGCGGTCATACTCTTGGTAAAACTCAATTCCATGACGGAGCGAATATTCCGGTTCGAAATATACAGAGAACAAGCAAAAAAATTAAGTATAAAAGAAATAGGGGAAGTAGTGGAAGCTCTCTCCAACAACTCTGCAGACATCACATTTCCCGGATACCCCTATGGACTTATAGACGCAGACTCTAACGCCCGAGTACGCTCCGACGAAATGCAAAGATACAAGTACGCCCTGCTTTCCGCAATATCCAAAAAAGGTATATGGGGGAAATTTGTAAGACATATCCAGGCCAAAGATGCACACGATAAGCTAAACCAACTTGCTCACTGGTAGAAACAGTCCTCCCTGAAACTAACTCAAAAGTAATTGCACTCTAACTTTGATTCCCGTTTTGAACCAGACACACTTTATGTGGTGGTTGCGGCCTTTGCCTCTTTTGCTGCCTTCGCTTTTGCCTTTGCCTCTTTTGCTGCCTTCGCTTTTGCCTTTGCCTCTTTTGGTTTTTCTTCCTTTTTCTTTCCGAATAACGGACTCATGTTTTTATCAGTCCTCGCTCCAATTTTTTGCAGAGGGTTTAACCCTAATTGTTGGTATGATGCCATTTAATTTTTCCTTGATTATCCTAATAAAAGTTTTCCAAGAAGGGTCTATTTTTCTGAGAGGCGATATGAACCTGACACAAACTAGAAGATGGAACTGAAGCAAATGTCAGTTTTTTGAACTTTTGAGTTCCTTGCTCTAATGTTTCAGTGGTTTCTCCCTTGTTTATGTGTTCATTTTCTCTTTGATTTTTTTCTTTTGGAACTGGACTTTCTTTTCTTTTTAGTTTTCCGTCGCCTTTTTTTCTTTGAACCAAATACGTCATCTATGTTCTTCTCGGTTTTTGGACCGACTATTCTTTTGCCCAAAAATTTTCACCCTAACACGTATTGTCACTCTCCACGACTAAGGTCGGGTGATTCCTGCACACGGCTTTCCCAACGGCTTCTGGGATAAATCTGGCTTCTTTCTTTCCTTTACCGTTTGGAAGCCTGTCTGCAGGGGCTGTGCCAGCAGCCCGTTAGCGACTTCTTCGAAAGAAGCCTCCGAACAAGCCCTACGTCTTGCTGGAACCTTCTTTCTCCCACTTTGGAGGGGAGCCCTATTTTTTAGCTTTTAGACATCCCATCCACAAAGTATATTTGCTCAGAAACTTTATAAATCCGCCGGCGATTCATTCCCGCGACTGGAAGGCGTGTGCCTTTTCGCTAACACATAGTAGATGGCTTAATTTATTTGGACTAATGAATATCTGTGGGTGATTTAAATTTCTTGAAAATAAGAATCGTTGACCGGAAAGAGGTGCTTATTATCGATCCTAAGATTGTGGTGATCTGTTTTTCAGGTAGCAACGCGTGGAGTTAAATAGTATTCTCGGCTAATTAGTCTGGAAGAAAATCTTAAAAAACCTGCATTGTCTGCGTTTCTAAGACAACCTATAAAAATGTTTTTCAGGCTAAAGCGTTTTAGGTGACCTATGAAAGCGAGTAAAAGGTAAATGCTTGTATCCTTAAAAAAATAGAGCTGCAGGCAATTGTTAGAAAATATCCTAGAAGTTGAAGTCTCAAGGTGATGTTCTTCTGTTTACATTAATTGGTGGGAAAAAATATGGATGTCGTTGGGCAAATAGTTGCGGGAGAGGTTTCCTCCATACTTATTCGTGAAAAGAGCGGTGAGAGAATCGAGCTGGGTGACCTCTTGGTTGTTGATGATAAGGATGGTTACCTCATTTTGAAGGTTTTCAACCTTTTGTATGGCTGTCAGGTTCCCCAAGCAGCCAGAGAACTCCTTGCAGGCATGGAGTTGGAGGGGCATGGTGGCGCAGTTGATTTTCTAGAGCCCGAATTGAGGAGCTACGTTTTAGCTGAGGTTAAAGCCATTGCTAAGGTTACGGGGAGGAACGAGTTGTATGCTCCCAAAACTTTGCCGGGGTTCTTTAAAAGTGTTAGGTTAATTTCGGAGGAAAACCTTAGCTTTTTGACTAAGCCACCCTGTCCCGTGTATCTGGGTAAGGTTCGCAGCGGCTCCAAGGTTTTGGATGTTGATGTTTTTTTGAACGGCCAAGACATTTTCACCCATCACGTCTTGGTTGCGGCCACCACGGGTAGGGGCAAAAGTAACCTTGTGAAGGTTATGCTGTGGAGCATTGTGGGCGAAAATAATTTTGGTGTCTTGGTTCTAGATCCCCACGACGAGTATTACGGCCGCCACGCCAAAGCTAAAGGTCTAAAAAGTCACCCTAAGGCTAAGGACAACATTTTCTATTTTTCTCCCAATCCCCTCCCGGGCACCAACACCTTAGTGGTTAATTTGAAGTCTATTAAGCCTTCACACTTTGAGGGGATAATTGACTTTACCGATCCCCAGTGGGACGCCATCAAAATTTATTATAATCTTTACGGGGAAAACTGGATTGAAAGCATTGTGCGCGGGGAGGAGGCGAAAGGCATTGCTCCAAGGACCTTGGATGTGCTCCAAAGAAAGTTCAATAACGCTTTGGGAGTTTACATGGACGCTTCGGGTGTTCTCCAGTGTAGGAGCCGAACATTCAGCGACACTGCAGGCGAGTCTACTATAAACGAAATCATTAACATTTTGGAGAGGGGAAAAATGGTAATTCTCGACACGTCGCGACTGCTGGATCAGGCTGAGTTGCTTCTGGGTAGCATAGTGATTGAGGGTATATTTAACAGGTATCAGCAGTACAAGTCTACAGGTGAGCTTGATGGGAAGCCTGTAATAACTCTGGTGATTGAGGAGGCTCCTCGCGTATTGGGAACTGAGGTGTTAGCCTCGATGGGTGAAAACATTTATGCCACGGTGGCTAGGGAGGGAAGAAAATTTAAAGTGGGACTTATTGCCATCACTCAATTGACCAGCGTTATTCCCAGAACTGTTCTTGCAAATATGAATACCAAAATCATAATGGGTAACGAGGTGGCTCCCGAGAGAAGAGCCATCATTGACAGCGCCGCCCAAGACCTATCAGATGAGGACAGAGAGATTGCCAGCCTAGATAAGGGTGAAGCGATTGTAAGCAGTAACTTCACAAAGTTCGCCATCCCTCTTTATGTTCCACTTTTTGAAGATTACATTAAAAAATTTGAAGAGACCCAAACCAAAAAGAAGGAGTCAACAGTTTTCATCGGGTGAATTGATTTGAAGTTTGCTCATATATCTGATTGTCACCTCGGATCTAATAAGGAACCACTCCTGAAAAATTTGGAACTGGACGCATTCCACTACGCCTTGGAGGAGTGTATAAGGAGGAAGGTGGACTTCATTCTAATTACAGGTGACCTTTTCCATTCCAATATTCCAGACCTTGGCGTGGTGAACTCTGCAGTTAAAAAGATGAAGGAGGTGGTTTTCCAGAACATTCCCATATATGTAATATATGGTAGCCATGACTATAGCCCCAACGAAACCTCCATGGTCGACATTCTCAGCAGTGCGGGTCTGTTTACAAAGGTGGTTCGGGGAGAAGTAAAGGACGAAAAGTTGACGTTACAGTTTTTCACTGACCCCAAAACTGGGGTAAAAATAGTTGGCATTTCCGCACGTAGATTGGGGCTCGAAAAGAAGTATTTTGAAATGCTTGACCGTGAAGCCTTGGAAAAAGAGCCGGGGTTCAAAATTTTTGCTTTTCACAGTGGAATAACTGAACTTAAACCTAAAGGTCTCTCCCTCATGGAGTCCATACCGCTCTCCTATCTCCCCAAAGGATTTCACTATTATGCCGGAGGACACATACACCAACATCTTATGCAGAGATTTGAGGGGTACGGACTGGTAGCCTACCCCGGCACAACTTTTGCGGGTTATCCCCGAGACATGGAGGACAGTGCAAGAGGCGAGAAAAGAGGTTTCCTAATAGTCTCATTTGGCAGTGGTATCGAAAATGTTGAGTTTGTTGAGATACCCGGTCCAGAATATGTTCTTTTTGACTATGAAGCCACTGGCAAGAATTCAGCTAAAGTAAATGAAGAACTCACCAAGAAATGTGGCGAGCTCTCTGCGGAAAACAAAGTCGTCCTTATTAGAGTCAGTGGTGAAATGTCTGGAGGCAACACAACCGACATAGACTTTACAAAACTGAGAAACATACTTACTCAGAAGGGCGCGCTTTACGTTAATATTAACCGCCACAATTTAACCACAAGAGAGTATCAGACTCTGAGACCTATGGGGAAAGACGTTGGGGAAATTGAAAGAAACCTCTTCAGGGAGAACATAGGAGCAGTAAAAGTATCGGTGGAATCTCTGAAGGGTGAGCGGGGAGCCAAACTAGCTATAGATCTTCTAAAGATTTTGAAGCAAAGCCAGAAGGGTGGGGAAACCAAGAAGGACTATGAGAATAGAGTGTTAACACAGGCCATTGACCTTCTAGAGCTGAAGGAGGTTCTCTAATGAGAGCTAAATCATTAAAACTGGTAAACATTCGCAGCTACCAAGAAGAAAACATTGCGTTTCCAAAGGGAACCACTCTTTTTGAGGGCGATATTGGCTCCGGGAAATCTACTATTCTCCTAGCCATCGAATTCGCGCTTTTCGGCTTAGGAGACCAAAAGGGAGCCTCCCTGCTGAGACTGGGGGCTAAAGAAGGCTCGGTAACCTTTACCTTTGAATTAGACGGAGACGAGTACGAAGTCCAACGTAAACTAGTAAGAAAAGGAAACACCGTTCAACAGAAGGAAGGCTACTTAATCATTAATGGAAAAAGGTATGACCTCTCCCCTACCGAGCTGAAAGAAAAAATTTTGGAAATTTTAAAGTTTAACGAGCCACCCAACCCTAATGCTCAAAGCGTAATCTATAGGTATGCTATTTTTACTCCCCAAGAAGAAATGAAGGCAGTTCTGTGGGCTAAACCCCAGGAGAGGCTACAGACCCTGAGGAAAGCCTTTGGAATAGAAGACTACAGAACAGCTGCGGAAAACGCAAAGACCCTTATAGGCAAAATCAAGGAAAAAAGCGATTTTCTCAAAGGAAAAATAGAAGACTTGGAGCAGAAGAAAAAGGAACTAGAAATGAAAACAGACGAAATAAGAAAAGTAGAAGAACAACTCAAAAATTTAAGCGAAGAAAAGCAAAAGCTGGACTCTGAACTCAAGAAGCAAGAAGAAGAAATAGAAAAGCTCAGAGAACAGGAGAAGGAGCTCAGTAGCATCAAGAAGCTACTTCCCATACTCAGAGAAGACATGGAGGAAAAAACAAAGAGGAAGCAAAAACTACAAGTCGAAAACAATGGTTGCAAGAAGGAAATAGAAGAACAGCTCCAACCCCAAATAGAAGAACTCAGCAAACTCCAGAAACCAACAGACAAAAATGAAAAAGAACTACAAAACATATTCGAAGAAACGAGAAAAGAGGAGCGGGACCTCTTCCAAAAGGTTAACAGCTTCAACCTCAAAATGGAGGAATACCAACAAATAATTGATAACAAAATCTGCCCCACCTGCGACAGAGAAGTTGACCCCCAAGAATTCGGAGAAAAACTAAACAACATAAAAAAGGAAAGAGACGCCACAGAGGAAAAACGCAAAAAGCTAGCCGAAACGCTAGAAAACACAAAATCCCAACTGGAAATGCTCAGAGAATACAACAAGAACCAAGAAAGACTCAGCCAGCTCACCAAAAGTCTAGAAGACAAAAAGAAGAAACTCACCCAAAACATGGAAGAAATCCTAGAACTCTCAAACCAAATAGAGCGGCTAGACTCCGAGATAAAAATATACCAGAAAAGGCTCGAAGAACTAAAAGGTGTCTCCGAAAACATTGGACGAGCAAAAAACAAGCTGGAACTCCTCAAGAAGCAAAGCGAAGGAACAAAAGACCAAATTTCCAAAGCCCAAAAACAAATAGAAATCTACAAGGAGTATAAGGAAAAAATACAAGCCGAAATTCAAGAGAAGGAGAAACAGGCAAAAGCCAAACAACTACTTGACGAACACCGCATCTGGCTCCAAGACTACTATGTTCCCACACTGGAAATTATAGAAAAGCATGTTATGAGAAGCATAAACCAAGAATTCAACCAGCAACTTCAGAAATGGTTCACCATCCTAGTAGACGACCCGGGAAAAAGCGTCAGAATAGACGAGGAATTCACACCCATAATCGAGCAAGACGGCTACGAGCAAAACATAAACTACATGAGCGGAGGAGAAAAAACCAGCCTAGCACTCGTGTACCGACTTGCACTGAACAACATAGTAAGAAAAGTATCCACCGCCATGAAAACCAACCTCCTCATACTGGACGAACCTACCGATGGATTCAGCAAGGAGCAGCTCTCCAAAGTGAGGGAAATACTAAACGAGTTGCAAGACGCGCAGGTAATATTGGTCTCACATGAGAGGGAGTTGGAGAGCTTCGCTGATCAGGTCTTCAGAGTAGAAAAAAGAAACGGTGTATCAAAAGTAGAACCGACAACATAAAACAATTACCACTTGAAAACATTAGGGCAGTGAACCTGCTTGTCTGGAAAGAAGTGTAGGTAAAACCGAATACCCTCCGAGATTTTGGTTTAAAGATTTCCCCCTTCTCCTTTTTCAAAATTCTCAAAAAGTTCCTGCATGGTTCATGCCGGTTAATTCTGGGTGGCTCCGCTAACGTGCTTGGAACACTTTTCAGTGTTGTTTACCTTTTTTGGGGGAAAAGCGTTTATGTAAGTTTCATAGTTTTATGTATTTGGGTGGTTTACTTGTCTGATAAGTTGATTCTCTCATTTGATATTGGTACCAGCTATATTAAGACGAGTTTGGTAGATACCAAGTTTAACATACTGGATACTGAGATTGATAGGTATCCCATCTACTTTCCAAAAAAGGGCTACGTGGAACAGGATCCCCTCGATTGGTGGAATGCGGTTGTTAAAACTACGAATCGATTGGTGAAGGAGAAAAGTGTGGACCCCTCCAAAATTGTGGGAATAACCTTTGGTGGGCAAGCCCTGAGCACTGTCCTAATAAATAAGGACGGAGAGCCCTTGATGAGGTCTCTAAGCTGGATGGATGCTAGAGCTGCCGATCAAGCGAAAAAGGTGGTCGGTGGAGGACTCCTAAAAATAGGTGGCTACAACCTTTTCTCACTCCTCACATTCCTGAGGATAACTGGAGGAGGACCAGGACTTGCTGGGAAAGATCATATACCAAGGATTCTGTGGCTTAAGGAGAACATGCCAGATATTCTTCGAGATACATACAAGTTTGTGGATACTAACGGCTTCATAATTTTCAAAATGACTGGCCAAACAGTGATGAGTAAATTCGACGCCCACCTCACCTGGATGATGGACACCCGCCTAGGAAAACATTACTGGTCGGAAACAATCCTCAAAAAGTATGGAATAGACAAAGAAAAACTACCCGAAATAAAAGCTTCAACCGATGTCGCAGGTAAACTCACAAAAAGGGCAGCCGAGGAACTAAATCTAAAAGAGGGAACACCAGTTATCGTTGGTTCAGGCGACGTAGCAGCAGTGGCTGTGGGCTCCGCCGCAGTTAAAGAAAAGGAATACTTCATTTACATCGGCACAAGCGACTTTATGGGCACCCATACAAAGCATAGAAAGGTAGATATCTCCCACTATATGGGAAGCGTGTGCAGCGCTATTCCCAACATGTACCTATACACAGGAGAGCAGGAAACTGCGGGGACATGTTTAGATTGGGTGAAGAATGAAGTGTACAAGAGTTCAGCGGAGGAGTTGGGAGAAAAGGTTTACGACTTATTGGACAAGGCTGCGAGCAACATTCCCGCGGGTTCTGAGGGACTCATTTTCACCCCTTGGCTATCCGGAGAGAAAACCCCTATGGACGATGACACCATACGTGGAGGATTCCACAACTTGAGCCTTGAACACAACCGAGACCACATGGTTAGAGCAGTTATGGAGGGTGTGGCGTTTAATATCCGCTGGGCGTTTCGATGTATGGAGAAAAAAATAGGGACTGCAAATTGGGTTAACTTTGTGGGAGGCGGAGCATTGAGGGAAACATGGGGCCAGATAATAGCCGATGTCCTTAATAGGGAGGTGAGGCAACTTATAAATCCGAGGGAAGTTGGTGTGAGAGGGGCGGCTATGATTGCTACTGTGGGTTTGGGAATACACAAGGACTTTCCAACCGCAGCTAAGCTGGTCAAGGTAACCAGAGTCTTTAAGCCGAAGCCAGAAAACGTTACCCTATATGACAAGCTTTTTGCTCAGTTCGAAAAACTCTACGAATGCCACAAAAAAATCTGCAAGTACATAAATGTGAAAATTCACGTATGAAAAAATTGGGCTCCGCTTCTTCTACAAACTTTTTGAAGTCATTCAACGCTCCAGGAGTAGTGGACATGTTTAGATAGGGTTAAGAAATGGAGACCAAGCAGTGTAGTGTGCAAAATGTTTCTATAACTAGTTGCCTGTGGCTCTGTCTTGTAGCGGAATAAGGAGTGGGGGGGCTATTTTTTGATTTCTGCTAACTCTTCTTTTTCTATTCCTGCAATGATTTTGGCGAGTTTCTTTTTGTGCTCCATGTCTACTCCTCTCTCAATCATGATTCTCTGAGATTGTGGTGAGCCTGCTCCATGCATAGATTCGGTTCTGTAGCCCACGGATCCCAGTCCCATGGAAATATTCTCTATGAGTCTTAGTATGCGTAGCCTATACTCTGTGGGAACTTTGCTCACACCCTTTAGATATTTTTCTACGTACTTTCCAATTTCTGGATTTTTGAAGTCCTTCTCTGAGGGGGCGGTTACCAGTATGCCGCCTGCAATGTCTTCTGCCAGCCTGACAATCTCGTAGGGGAACCTAGTTACGTTATGCTTGCAAATATTCGCCAGTAAAATATTGACCAGATAGGTTCCCGAGGGGGTTTTTGTTCCCTCGGATGAACATGCAATTCCGCAGGAATATATGGTTTCGTTGAGGTGATTCATTTCCACAATTTTATCCCTAACACTTGAAGAGTCAGCCACCCCGTTATACTCAGCTATGGTGGCTGCTGCGCCTATCAGTACGTCCCCCACACCGGATTTACACCCTCCGTAGCTTTGCCTGTGATATGCCGAGAAATTGTCAACCAGTGGCCATGCAAACTGATACTCCCCACACATAAAGACCCTCTCCCAGGGAACAAAGACATCATCGAAGATTATCATTGCTTCTTGGCCTCCGTAGCGAATGTTTCCCGTATCGAATTCCACGTCCTCGAGTTTCCTTGTGTCGCATGACTGCCTGCCGTATATGTATATTAGTCCTTGGGCATCGCTGGGGATCGCAAATGAGACTGCATAATCCTTATCATCTTCACGCATTGTTCTTGTGGGCATAACAATAACTTCGTGGGAGTTCACCGCACCAGTTTGATGCATCTTTGCTCCCCTAACCACAATGCCATCTTCTCTTCTCTCAACAATCCGGAGATAAAGGTCGGGATCCTCCTGTTGGCTGGGTCTCAGGCTTCTATCCCCCTTGGGATCCGTCATGGCACCGCAACACACAAAGTCATTTCCTTGAACATATTTTAAATATTCCAGAAATCTCTGGTAATAATCTGTTCCCAGCTTCTGGTCCATTTCAAAGGTAACTATTGAGAGAGCGTTGAGGGCATCCATACCGACGCATCGCTGAAAACATGTGCCAGTTTTTCCACCCAGCAGTCTTAGCAGCTTCACCTTTTTTACCAAATCATCAGTACTCTGGTGGATATGAGTGAAGCGATTGATTCTTTCTCCTGTGATGTGGGAAGTGGCGGTTGCCAAATCCTTATATCTGGGGTCGTTTGCCACATCATAAGTAACAGAGAGGGAATTTATGGAGGGCCGTATAATTGGGTGGTCAACTGGGTTCTCCACCTTTTCGCCCAACAAGTAAACAACAAGTTTTCTTTTCCTTAAACTCTCAATATACTCCTTGCCAGTCTTTAATGCCATTTTAACCACCAGTATTCGCCACTGCTTGGTAAAACTTGCCCAACCACATTTATAAAAGTTGGTCAAAAATTTTCTCAGAGAACCGTTTTGTGGAGGCTTTTTAACAATGATTTATGTTTCTAATTTCGTCCACCTGAATCCGGGTACCTTTTTTCTCTTATTATCCTTTTTGAAGGTGTATAGTCTCGCGGGGCGGTGGACGCCGAATTTGTATTTCTCTGTTGGTTCAACTATTCCCATAGAGAATATTTTCTTTCTGAAATTTCTCTTGTCCAGTTTTTCTCCCAGAACTATCTCGTAGACGCTCTGGAGTTCAGTAAGGGTGAAAAATTGGGGAAGAACCTCTAATGCTACTGCAGTATACTCTAGTTTATTTTTTAGTCTCTGATGGGCGTATCTAATTATCCTCTCTTGACCTAAGGCCAATGTTGGGAGTTCATAAACTGAGTGCCAAGCTGCGTTTTCACTAATAGTAATTTTTCCAGGATACACTAAGGCAAAATAGGCAACTGTTATAACTCTACCTCTGGAGTCTCCCACCATCTCCCCATAGGTATAGAGTTGCTCCC
Source organism: Candidatus Jordarchaeia archaeon (assembly GCA_029856435.1). GTDB lineage: Archaea > Asgardarchaeota > Jordiarchaeia > Jordiarchaeales > Jordiarchaeaceae > Jordiarchaeum. The sequence goes on along the minus strand of JAHQXB010000172.1, from coordinate 3,748 downwards.
AGTAAAAGTTTTCAAAAATTCCCCCCTTCTCTTTCAAAACCCTTAGTGAGGCCTCTTCTAGGGATTCCTCCTTTTTTAAAAAGTCTCCGGGGAGTGCCCAAACCTCCCCATCGGGCGAGCCACCGCTTCTATTTAGTAGCACCTTCAAATTGTTGTCTTTTATTGTGAATATGCACACTTCCACCGAGACAAATACTTCCGATTTTTCCAACTGAGCCGTATCAGTAGACACTCAGATCCACCTTTTCCAGTCTGGGATTGGGTCGGTAAGGTCTGCCCGCCTTGTGGAGGGTTATAAATTCATCATCAACGAAGTAGCCCATAATATCCGAGGTGGCAACGTAGCGGTCGTCTGCGAAGCCGGCGCCTATAAAATCGAAAAGTTTCAAATCATATCTTTGCTCGCCGAGTATAAATGCTTCAACCTTTTTGGGGTTGCTAAATCCGCTTGAAAGCGCTATTTTCAAATTGGGGTACCCTTCATCGTTAAATGCTCGTCTGGCGGCGGCAACGGCCTCAACAGTTACCCCTGTTCCCGTCCAATATTTTCTTCCGTCAAAAGGCACGCCCCCCTCGGCTATAACTGCTCCATTTGTGTCAAATCTCGGTCCCCAGAAATCGTCTCCCAACTCCTCTGCGACTTTTAGGGTGTCAGTGATTTCTCTATTGAATGTATCTGCCAGAAAAATTCTTGGAACATCTTTGGGCATGTGCTTGTGGAAGGCCTTCATGGTTTCCACAGCAGAATCCTCTTCACCATACTTTGAGGCTACGGCCAGAACTAAGGCGTGAGGCACTGTGCCAACTCCCTTCTGCCCAAAAGTGGCTGCACCAATATCTGTTGAGGTGGACGTTGCTCCCGCTTCGTAGGCGACTCTGGCAATTTTAGCATCCCACTCGTACCCATAGTGTCTGGCTCCAAAATAGGACAAGTGTCTGGGGCCAAACTTACTCTTATTTATTAATTCAACTACTTCTCTAACGTTTGCCCTAATTTTTTCTAGATCTGGCTCTGGCTCACCGTTTGCTCTTCCGGTCCTATCTGATAGTATAGAGAGATACATGGTCTCTAACTCGATTAAATCTAGAATGGGGCCTTCAAGGAGCATTAGGGTTTCTTCGGGCTCGTATCGAACTCCATCATGAAGGGCAAAAATTCTTCCACCATGCTCTGCCAGTTTGGGGCTGTACTTCATAATTGCCGCTATCGCTTCATCTATGCCGCCAGTTATGCCGGGGCCTTTCCTTATGAAAATCTGGTACCTTACAAAGGGGTTTATTCCCTCTTTTCTTAGTATTTCTGCGCTTCTCAAAAAGTACTTGTCTGTATGTGGTTCGTGTCTTGGTGGGAACTCGAACTCGGTTTTTCTTTGTCTTCCCATCTCTACACCTCTTAGTGTATTTATTTAAATTCACAACTTAGTGTACATTTTACACTATTGGTATATATATTCTTTTGGTTTTAGCAAATAATACACTAAGTAGAAGGTGTGTGGGGAAGAATCGCACCGCATTGCCATTAATAAGGCGGGAAGAAGAATCGCTTATCCGCACTTAGCTTATCCTTTAACTGGGATCTTGCACTCCTATATCTTATTCACCCATTTTTTAGTGATGCGGTTTAGATTTGTGGCCGCTTCTTCGAATTTGGGGTTAAGCTCTAAAGCCCGAGTGAAGTCTTTTAAAGCCCTGGCGTGTTCCCCTTTCTCCTCCCATATGAGTCCGCGACTGTTGTAAATAGTTTCGTCTTCGGGGTCGAGTGCTATGGCGTGTGTGAGGTCTGCTATGGCTTTATCAAGTTCTCCCTTTTTTCTCCAGGTTAATCCGCGGAAATGGTATGCAAACACATATTTAGGAAGCAATTCTATTGTGTGAGTAAAGTCCTCTATTGCCTTATCATATTCCCCTTTATAATAATAGATGAGTCCACGATTGTTGTATGCTTCAACGTAGTTCGGGTCGAGTCTAATGATGGTATTGTAGTCATCTATGGCTTTGTCTATTTCTCCCTTATCCTCCCATGCCAGAGCCCGGTTAAAATAGAATTCTGGCTCGTCAGGTTCGAGTTCTATTGCACGGGTATAGTCCTCTATGGCTCTTTCAAAATCGTCTTTATAATACCAAGCCAGTCCTCTTCTATTATATGTGATTGCGAGTCTGGGCTTCAGTTCTATAGCTCTACTGAACTCTTTTATGGCTTGGTCGAGATTTTTTTTGGCGTAATATGAAATTCCCCGGTAAAGTGGATGGTCATAACATTCTTTAACAAGATTTGAGTTGAGATCGATGGCACGGGAATAATCTACTACCGCCTTTTTATGTTCCTCCTTAATAAAATGCAGGAGCCCCCGGAAATAATAGGCGTTGGCGAAATCGGGATATAATTTAACAGCTTGACTGTAATCCTCTATTGCCCTATCAAGTTCTAACTTTGCGTGGTAGGCTTGGCCACGATTATAGTAAGCATCTGCAAAACTGGGGTTTAGTTCAATGGCTCTCGTAAAGTCCTCTATTGCCTTATCCAGCTCCCCCTTTAATTTCCAAGCCAGACCACGATTATTAAACGCTTGTGCGTTGTTGGGGTCAATCTCTATAGCTTGAGTGTAATCCCCCATTGCGCTATCGAGTTCTCTCATTTTCATCCAAACATTGCCGCGTTCAAAATAAGCTTGTGCGTATTTGGGGTCGAGCTTTATAGCTTGGTTAAAATCCTCTAAAGCTTTTTCAAGATCCCCTCTAATGTACCAAACGCAACCCCTATTATAGTAGGCTTGTGCGTATTTGGGGTCGAGCTTTATGGCTTGGTTAAAATCCTCTAATGCCCGGGAGTAGCTCCCCTTACCCAGCCATTTGGTTCCACTATCATTGTAGTCAGCAGCACTTTTTGTCGTATTAATTGCCCCCGATTAGACTCATGCTGGTAGTAATCTAAAACTATGGTAATCATTTACCAGTTATATGATTTTTAGTGTTTATTTTTTGATTTCACAACACGCCAATGACTTATTAGTTTTGGATGTTTGAACAGCTTAGCCTCTGAGACTTTTGCATAGCACTTTTTGGTAAAATTAATATTTTATACTGGTTATTTATTTTTCAACGTTTTCAATTATTGTTGGAGGTCTCAATGTGTGTGACTCCAATTCAAAATAATCAATTTATGTCATTAGAAAAATGAGTGTTCCTCACTGTGCGCGTGGCCCGCTGAGATGCGAAAAGTGTAGAATTATGGAAAAAGAAGTGAAAATATGCCTGTTGAAAGTCCATCTTGAGCCGGGGGAAATAACTCGACCAATGATCGATATTTATGTGAATGGAAAGAAAAAATTTTGCGAATATGACCTCTTAAAAATATTTGAGAACGAAAAAGAAGCAAAAGAGTATGCCGAGAGGAATAAGTTAAATCTTCTGGAATAAATAAACTCAGAGTGATTTTATTCTGCGGTTGGAAGAACATTTTTTCTGGAATCGAAGTTTCTCAAGGTAAACTCAGCTATATCTGCTAAAATTATTATTGTAGCTTAGTGAAAATTCTGTATTTAAATAGGAGGCGTATCCCCAAAAATTGTGTCAAAAAAAGATGAGAAAAAGTAACTTACATCTACCTTCTTTTGCTGTTTCTACTACCGCTTCTGTCTCTTCGGAATGGTTTTCCGGAGTATGGTGGGCGTTCGCCTCCGCCGTATCTGGGGCGGGGTCGGCGTTCCTGTTCGTAGACTCGGTTTGAGAGGTTGTTCTGGGTGTTTAC
>JAHQXB010000064.1 GCA_029856435.1 Candidatus Jordarchaeia archaeon | reverse complement strand
TTGTATGTATGTTCATAGGGAAGAGTTTGCGTCCAATGGCGGAGATAGGGTTTACCAGATTGGGTTCTATGAATAAAAATTTTGTATTTTTGTTTGATACTCTCCTGATTTCTTTACAACCTTTTCTAAGGTTAATATGATGTAATATTGCTATGGCAAATATATGGTCAATACATTCATTCTTAAATGGTAGATTTTCACAATCGCAAATAGCGAACTCAGCGGAAGGGGTAATTCTTTTAGCACGAGTTATTAATATGGGATTTAAATCTACACCAACAACCGTGAAACCCTTCTGGGATAAGATGCGAGAGAGCCAACCTGCACCGCAACCATAATCTAAAATAAGGTGAGGCTGGCCGGAGTACAAAAAGTGTAAAATTATCTTAAGTTCCCTTTTTCTGATAACTTGGCGGAGAATTGATTCCTCGTAAGCACAAACTTCCCCTCTTTCATCAACATCAGCACTGCTGTATTTTTCAAGTTCGCTGGAGATAATATCGACTCTATCGTTTCTATCATTGTTTACCAACTCATCCGCCTCCATCAGTTTGACAGGTACTTGAGATTTCTTTAAATAAAAGTTATTTGATAGCTTTTATGCAGGCAATTCCTTTAACATTTTTCTTCGAGTCGACGTCTGTTAAGTCTTTCTTTGAAACGCATATCCAATAGCCTGTTTTTTTCAAGAAGTAATCCTCACTCTCTATTTTGAAATTTTTAAGCATTGACTGGAGTTGACTAGCATTGTAAACTCTATGTAATTGTGTGACTGTCGGTCTTCCATAGGGTACTGTTAAAAGTAATTTCCCGTTCCTCATTAAAATTCTCTCTATTTCTTTTATAGCCTTTTTATCTCCTTCTCTGTCTATGGGATCCCCGTATCTCCCCAAACCTACATGCTCGATTGTTGATATTGCTGTAACTGTTTTAAAGAAATCATTTGGAAGCTTCGTATTCCTGATATCTCCTGTTATGTTCTTTAGGTTTGGTAGAGGAAAACTGTATTCGTAGGGTCTTACATCGAATGTGTATACTTCGTATCCTAAACAGGCGAGTGCAAGTGGGAAGGTGGATCCGGTAGAACCTACGTCGAGTATTCTTGCGGGTTTTTCACCGAGATTTATGAACGCCCAAGAATACTCGATAAATCGTTCGGAGGAAATATCGGTGTAGCCAGATCCTCGTAAGCCTAGTTTTTGAGCTAGCGCACGAAAATACTTGTTCCTTTCATAGAGATGTAATAAATGGAACATTTAAGGTAACCTCCTAGCATTTGCGAAATGATCTAAGTTATTTAGCTTGTTGGAATACTCCTTTTATGCTTTAGCTATCATAAATTCGATCTCTGATTTTATTTATAAGTCGAATATATAAAAACGTTTTACTAGAACTGTATATAATTTATTTCAACCTTGCAAAAATAAAATCTTTGTAGATGTGATTAAATGATGACTTTTAAGAGAGCGCTTAGATCACTAACAAATGTATCAGGTGAAAATTTCAAATATGATACACTATATAAAATAGTTTCTTTACTTAATCTTGTGAAAAAAGCCTCGTTCAATTACATTTTACACTCCACACCTAATTTAATTCCCTGGAGATTTACTAACTGTATAGTGAAGGTGAGATTCAATTGTGCCAGTTTTTATTTTTATTGTGTAAAAAATAAATCTTTCAATGTTTTTATGAATCCTTATTTTCATGAATTTGATATATCCTCATTCATATTCCAACATCTTAAGGAAGGGGATACCTTTGTAGATGTGGGTGCAATGGGTGGACTCTACACAATAATCGCATCAAAAATAGTTGGAAATAAAGGACATGTTTTTTCGGTAGAGCCTAATCCTGATAATCTCTTTTACTTGAAAAAAAACATCGAATTAAATAACTTGCGTAATGTGACTCTATTCCCAAAGGCGGTTGGAGAAAAAGAGGGAGAAATAACACTCTATTACAATAAGGGAAAAACAGAATTAACCTCAGCATTTGGTACTGGAGAAAGCAGTTTCCAATCTGAAATGGTGACTTTGGATTCAATTTTGGAAAGAGTGTCAACTATAAGGATATTAAAAGTAGACACGGAGGGTTACGATTTAAAAGTTCTTAAAGGTGCTACAAAAACTCTTGAAAAAACATTTTATGTTATAGTGGAAACTAATAATGAGAAAATAAAAAATTTACTTGTCGCACAAAATTTCAAGTGTGAAACAATTTATCCCTCAAACTATTTATTAGCAACGCGAACGTTTTGAATCCTAATATTTTTTTACGGATTTTTTGCAAAAAATCTAAAAACAAAAAGGCTGTGCTGATAGTGAAGCCGCGATGTAAAAACGTGTTGAAACATCTTAGAGGATACTACATTAAACCAAATAATAACCAAGTTTGAAGGTAAGACTTTTTTGCTTATTTCTGCAGTGACTTTTGAAATCCGTTAATGAGCTGTTCATTTATGATATCATTGTATTTGTCCCAGTGGTTTTTCTTTTTGCATAGTGCTTTTTTTAGCCATAGTGGCATATATTTATGTTTTGAACCTAGGAACATTCCTAGAAATTTGAATGAGTCGTATATTGTGGCATAGGGGATCCAGGAAATGTAGCCGTTGTTTGCCATGAAGCTGTATTCTCTAAGCGTGTATTTTATCCCGTCGAGTAAGAAGTTATTTATGGAGTAGTTGATTATCTTTTTGTCGTAGACATAGGGCATTGTGGCGCCCGAGTCGAAATACTCTTGGAAAACGCTTTTTATTGTGTAGTTATGTGAGTGATAGACTACTGCTTCGCTATCATAGACTATTTTGTACCCTGCTTTTAGGGCTCTTTTTGCCCATTCTTGGTCTTCACTTTTCAACATTTCCGGTAGTTTTATTTTTTCCCAGACACTTCGCCTGATGGCGGAGTTTGTGTTTGAAAACAGGAAGGCTCGCTTGAGTTTTTGGCCACCGTTTAGAGAGAGAATGTGGCTTTTCGCGGGGTATGTGTTTAGTATGAAGAATTTTTCCATTGGTGTTGCGTTTTCTTTTGGAAGCTGTCTTCCGTAGACGCCTGCGACTTTTGGGTCTGTGAAGTGTCTTAGTAGTTTGGATAGCCATTTTTTGTCTCTTATTTCTACGTCTGTAGACAGAAAGACTAGGAAGTCTCCGGAGGTCATTTTGGCTCCTAGGTTGCGTGTTCCTCCGTAGTTGTAGTCTTCGGGTTCGACTCTTACGAGTTTGGTGGGGTATTTTTTTACGATTTCTGGGGTTTTGTCGTCGGATGAGTCCATGATTAGGACTTCTATTTCGTGGTGTGTATTTTGGGAGTAGATGCTTTCTAGCAGGTTTCCGATGTTTTTTTCGACGTTTCTGGTGGGGAGGATGAAACTTGCGGTGGGCATCTCATTTATTCTCCCTTCAGGTTTCATCTTCTTTTTTTGCTCTTACTCATACTTCTATGGTTGGTCTTTTGCCAGCGCGGATGATCTTTTTGTTTTTCGATTGTTTTTAGCGTTCCATTAGTAGGGTGTCTAGTTTGGACTTTACTTCTTCCCTGTTTTTATGGGTGAAGTACCACTCGATGGTTTTTTTGAATCCCTCTCGATAGGATACTTTGGGTTCTCCAATGATTTTTCTGGCTCTGGTTAGGTCGGCTGCTCTTGAGGCTACTCCTTGGGGTTTGGACAGGTCGTGGATGATTTTCTTGGGTCTCCAGCCTACGATGTCGAATATCATTTCGGCTGCTTGGTCGATGGTGATTCTGTCGTCTCTTCCGGCGTTGATGGGTGTGCCGTCCTCTATTTTTTCCGCTGCGCCTATGAGGAAGTCTACTATGTCCTGTACGTAGGTGAAGTTTCGGTCCTGTTTTCCCGTGCCCCATATGACGTAGGGGTTCATTCGGATGAATGCCTTTGCTATTAGGGCTATTATCGCGTGTGTCTCGTTCTCCCTCGGCCCGTAGGCTGTGAAGATTCTTACTGAGGAGGTTTTCATTCCGTATTGTTTGTGGTAGGCTTTTAGTGCCATCTCTCCCATTAGTTTTGCCCAGCCGTACTCTAGGTCTGCGAACGCTTTGTCTCTGATGAAGGGGTCGGCGTCCTCCTCCTTGAGGAGGTAGTTTGACCCTGTTTCTTCTTGGAGGTATGCGGGGTAGACGCATGCGGAGCTGGCGAAGCATATTCTTTCTACTCCTGCTTTTTGCGCTTCCTCGAAGACTAATTGGTCGAGTATCATGTTGGTGCAGCACTGGGCTGGGTGGGTGTGTATGTATCCTCTTCCCCCGTGTAGGGCGGCCAGGTGGAAGACGACTTCCGCGTCTTTCATTACTGATTTTGTGAAACACTTGTCTTTTAAATCCCCTTGGACCACGGTTAGACTGTCATGAGTCCAGCAGTTTGGTGCTGTTTTTTTCAGGGGGTACTCTAGGTTGCTTAGTTTTCCGCTGGAGAAATCGTCTGCTACTTTGACTATTGCGCCTCTTTCGAGAAGTGAGTCCACTAGGTGGCTTCCTATGAAGGAGGCTCCTCCAGTTACTAATACGTTTCTGCTATCCCACATTTAGCTCACTCCGTGCCCATTCGTACGTTCTCTTGAGTCCTTCATCTAGGGGGGTTTTGGGGCTCCATCCCAGAATCTTCTTCATCTTGGTTGTGTCCGCACAGTATTTGTGGGTTCCGGGGGGTGCGGAGAGGTCGTATTCGATTCTGATTTCTTTGCCCGAGAGGGCTATGATTTTCTTGGTTAGTTCGTTTATGGATATTAGTTCTTCGCTTCCCAGGTTTATGGGTTCTGCGTTTTCGATTTTCTCCATGCTCAGAAGGAGGCCTTCTACACAGTCTTTGATGTAAAGGAAGGCACGTTCTTGTGTGCCGTCTCCGAAAATCTTTAATTTTTCCTGGGGATGAAGGATTACCTTTCTGATGGTGGAGGGAATGACGTGTGACCATCTAGGATCAAGGTTCTCGTTTTCTCCGTATGCGTTGAAGATTCTTACGACCGAGGATTTTATTCCGTAATCAAGGTAGTATGATTTGCACTGGATTTCGCCTATGAGCTTGGCCCAGCCGTAAGTGGTGGCGGGGTTTGCTGGATAGGCGTCTTCTTCCTTAAATCTGTTTAGGTCTAGTGTTTTTTCCCGGTATACGCAGGCGGAGCTGGTGAAGAGGAATCTTTCTACATCGTTTAGCCTGGCTGCTTCCAGCATATTGGTGTTCATTAGGAGGCTTGGTGTGGATCCTCCAACATTCTCTTTCTTAATGTAGTGTATTCCGCCCACCGAGGCGGCTAGGTGGAAAACGTAATCTATGTCTTTCGTAACATTCACGCAGTTTTCCGGATTTGTTAAATCGACAATGTGAAGTTGAATCTCATTTAAGAGGGGCTCTATGTTCTTTCTTCTGCCTCGAGAGAAGTCATCGGCAACGGATACGACGCTTCCCAGCTCTATTAACTTTTTCACCAAGTGGGAACCGATGAATCCTGCGCCTCCGGTAACTAAGACATTCTTGTCTCTCCAAATCATTGTTATACCTCGGTTACGATTTTTGTGGATTAAGCAGGGTGGTGGTGACCTAAATGGTTGTTATAACTTGGGCTTTCATTTTGGATGTGTTTTTGTGAAACGCATTTTTATCATTAGTTTTAGGTGTCTGAGGCCGTCTTTTATTGGGTTTAGTTTGGAGGGTGTTCCTTTTCGGGGATGGTATGTTATGGGTGTTTCCGTGATTTTTAGTCCTTTTTTCGCTGCTTTTATTAGCATTTCGGATGCGAATTCCATTCCTGTTGATGTTGCTTTTATTTTTTTCCATGCTTGTTTGGTTATTGCTCTCATTCCGCAGTGCATGTCTGATATTCTGGTGCCGAATAGTATGTTTGCGATGAGGGTTAGTAGGGGGTTGCCGATGTATCTGTGTAGCTTTGGCATGGCTTTGGGGAGGATTTTGCCTTTGAGTCTTGTTCCTATTACGATGTCTATGTTGTTGTTTTTTAGTATTTTTATGAATTTGGATATTTCTTTCAAGTCGTATGTGCCGTCTGCGTCTGCCATGATTATTATTTTTCCTTTTGCTTCTTTTAACCCGGTTAGGTATGCGTTGCCGTATCCTTTTTCGGGTGGGTGTACTACTTTTGCTCCTAGTTTTTTTGCAATTGTGGGGGAGTTGTCGGTTGAGTTGTCTGAGACTATTATTTCGCCGTGTAGATTTAGTTTTTTGAATACGTTTTTGATTTTTTTGATGCATTCTCCTATTGTTGGTTCTTCGTTTAGGCAGGGTAGGACCACTGAGACGTCGAATTCGGTATTTTCTATGTTGCTTATTTTTGTGGATTCGTATGTGGAGAGTGGGGTGTCTTTTATCGTGTATTGTTTGTTGGCGCTTTTGGTTTCGGGGAGTTCATACGTCTTCAATTATTTTCCTCTCTGTCCAGTTTTTGGGTTTGCACCGTGTCGGGTTTGGCTGTTTGTCCGGCATGACTACCTAGATCTGCATTTGTGTTTTGGGTGGGTGTAGGTAGTTTTAGTTCTTGTATGAAGGTGTTTGACATGTTTGTATCGTAGTGTTGGCCGGAGTGTATGAAGGTGAGGTCTATGTCGGAATAGTTTTGTAGGGCTTTTATTACGGGTGCCATTTTTATGATTTC
>JAHQXB010000034.1 GCA_029856435.1 Candidatus Jordarchaeia archaeon | reverse complement strand
GCGTATGGATAGCTTCGAGAAGAGTCTCGAACTAATGAGTAAGCGTATGGATAGCTTCGAGAATGAGATGAGGCTGCTAAGAGAGGAAACTGCTAAGCGTATGGATAGCTTCGAGAAGAGTCTTTTACTTTTGACTGAGCGTATGGACCGTTTTGAGGGGGCTATGGAGAAGTTGCGGCAGGATTTCAATTTGGGCTTTAGTGCTCTTGGGGCTAGGTGGGGTTTTGCGGCTGAGGAGTCTTTTAGGGAGGCTATTCGTGGCATTCTTGGAGAAATGGGTTTCACGGTAGATAAATGGGAAGTTTATGATGAGAGGGGCGTAGTTTTCAATGTTCCCAGTATTGTTGAGGCCGATGTGCTGATAAGGGATGATAAACATATCCTAGTGGAGATTAAGTCCAGCGTGAGTATGGGTGATTTGGCGGCGTTTATTCGTAAATCTAAGCTCTATGAAGAACTCGCAAAGGTAAAACCTTCACTTGTAGTGATTTCACCCTTCGTTGAGGAAGAAACAAGGGAACGAGCCCGACTGGAAAAAATCAAGGTGTATACAAAGGTTAGAGAATTCAAACCCATATGACAATGACATCTAAAGCCGCAAGAACGATTTTTTGTAGGTGAAAAACTTCAAGGGGAGGCTTGGGATAATTGAAATTTTTTGGGTCATGAGAAATTTAATATTTCTGTAGTGTGTTTAACTTATTGAAGCATTTTTGGGAAAATGGGTGGTGTTTAATATTTCAGTAGAACAACCGTTGGAAAATTCTCGAACCCAAATCTACCGAAGAAAAATTTTGGAGGCTCCCTACGAGATTTGCATTGAGCGCGCCAGATACTACACTGAGTCATATAGGGAAACGGAGGGCTTACATCCAGCAATCAGGGCTGCGAGGGCTCTTGAGAATACTCTAAGAAAAATGACCATATACATTCTACCTGAGGAGCAAATAGTAGGAAATCGCTCAAGCAAACTGGTAGCAGCAATTATTCCCATTGAGCGGGGCGAATACAATTACGTCCTAAAAATCGATTTGAAAAACCTCAAAAAAAGAAAGCAGCGCCCCTTTCACATATCAAAGGAGGAAGAGAGGGAACTAATGGAAATGTTCAAGTACTGGAAGGGCAAAACCGTAAGAGACATCAGAACAAAAATCATGAAAGAGAAGGGGCTACACTTCAAAATCAGCCTAAGTCCCATGGCCAACTGGAGAAGAATTAAAAACTTCGGACTAAAAAACATGCTAGACATAACCAAACTATACACCCTGGGGAGACTGCGCCACATAAAAAGCAGCCTAAACGAAGTAACACTCAATAACCCCAATCTGGTCATGAATGTCTTCGACACACAAGGGCACCTAGTCATAGGAATAAACAACGTCATAAAAACCGGATTCAAAGGAGTGAAAGAAAAAGCACAACAGGTACTAAAAACCGTTCAGGACGAGGACAAAAAGAAGTTCCTAGAAGCAGTAATGATTTGCTGCGACGCCACCAAAATATTCGCCCAACGCTTCGCAAGCCTGGCAGAAGAAATGGCATCCCAAGAAAAAAATCCAGAAAGAAAAAAAGAACTACTCCAAATAGCCGAAAACTGCAAATGGGTACCCTGGAACCCACCCCGAAGCTTCCACGAAGCATGCCAATTCCTATGGTTCACCCAAGTCATAGCAGCAATAAGTTACGGAATAGGACTAATCGGAGCTGTGGGAAGAGTAGACCAATACCTCTACCCCTACTACAAAAAAGACCTAGAAGAGGGCAAAATCACCCGAGAAAAAGCCCTAGAACTGGTAGAGGAACTCCTAATCAAATTCAGCTACAACCTACTGCTGCTACCCAGCTTCGGAAAACACACCGCCTCCGAACTAGGAGCAGACGAGGACGCTCTAACCATTGGAGGAGTGGGCAGAGACGGAGAAGACGCCACAAACGAACTCTCCTATATCTGGATGGACGCCTGCAAAAACATGAAGAACCTCACCAACACCTTCTCCATAAGAGTTTCCAGCAAATCAAGCGACAAATGGTTGGAAAAAATCGCAGAAGTCTACAGCGTAACCTCAGGCCCCGCAATATTCAACGACGACGTCATCATTCCCGCACTAGTTAAAGGCGGAACAAGTTTAGAAGACGCCCGGGACTACGCAGTCATAGGTTGTGTAGAGCCCACAAGCGCCGGAAACACATTCGGATGCACCAGCGGAAACGACATATCCCTAGTGGGCGTACTAGAGATGACCCTAACCAACGGCATGATAAGAATGATGGGACGCAGAACCGGACCCCAAACCGGAGACCCCAGAAAATTCACATCATTTGAACAGTTCATGGAAGCCTACAAAAAACAGCTCCAAAACAGCATCGACCTAATATACCAACTGGTGGAAATCAAGGACACGGTCTACGCTCAGAATTACCCCAACCCCTACATTTCAGCCACCCTAGAGGGCTGCGTGGAAAATGCTATGGATATGACGTGGGGAGGAGCAAAGTACAATTTTAACTCCATAAGTGGGCGGGGACTAGGCACCACCGTCGACTCGCTGGCGGCCCTAAAGAAACTGGTTTTCGATGACAAAATGGTAACTATGGACGAATTAATACATGCCCTAGAAACCAATTTCAGGGGCAAGAAGGGGGAGATGCTACGCCAAAAACTGCTGCACAAAGCACCAAAGTATGGTAACGACAATGATTATGTGGATGACATAGCTCGAGATGTTGCAGGAACATTCTGCGACATGGTTCTGGCGAAAAAGGCCTGGAGAGGCGGCCCCTACCGCTCCTCATTCTTCTCCTACGGAATGCACGTATTGGACGGAAATCTTTTAGGAGCCACACCCAACGGGAGGAAGGCTAGGGAACCAACATCAAACAGCCTATCCCCAAGCAACGGCGTCGAGAAAAATGGCCCCACAGCCATCCTAAAATCCTGCGCAAAAATCGACCACACAAAAATTCCAAATGGCTGCGCACTAAACATCAAAATGCTCCCAGCACTTCTCAGAGATCAAGAGAGAAGGAAAAAGCTGGCCAGCCTCATCAAAGCCTACTTCAAACTGGGAGGAAGCGAAGTACAGCTAAACGTGGTAGATACCCAAACCCTGAGAGAAGCCCAAAAACACCCAGAAAAGTACAGAGACCTAGTAGTCAGAGTCTCAGGCTACAACGCCTACTTCGTAGACTTGGGCAAAGCCATACAGGACGACATAATTGCCCGCCAAGAATTTGGGCAAATATGAAAACACAAAATCTTTCCCCTCCCTTTTTTTATAAAGCTTTTGACAAGAAAGCCCCCGACTTTTAGTCGTGGAGAGTGTCGCCATCTGGGAATAAATATAAGCCAGAATAAAAAAATAAAGGGTAACTTCTTTATGTTGCGGTGTTCTTGATTGCTTTGGGATTCAGGTTTTAATTTCTGGTGAGAGTGTTATAGGCACTTTTAGGGAGTTGGCTACCAAGCAAAATTCTTTGGCCTGGTTTATTGCCCGTAGTGCTTTTTCCCTGTCTTCCTTCTTTACCTTTAACACGGGTTTTAGATCTATTTTTTTGAATCCTTTTCCTGGTCCTAGATCTCCGGGTGCTTCGCCCTCACCTCTGACTTCTAATTCGGACACTTCTATTTTCATGCCTTGGAGAAAGGCTACTAGGGTCAGTGAGTAGCACATGCATAGAGCTGCAACAAGGCTTCCCTCTGGTGTTATTAAATCCGCTCGCGGTCCTAATGGTGGCGGTGCAGCAAAATCCAGTTTAACCCCGTTGAGATAGTCTATCTTTCCCTGCAGGCCTTCACCTTTCCAGCTTGCAACTGCTTTAACCAGACGCGGTTTCGCTTCAGCCATATCTGTTCGCCTCCTAAATTGAAGAACTCATTATTTACACATCTCCAGTAGGATGATTTATACACATTGGAATTTATTAAATTCATTTAAGACCTTAAAACATTTCTATCTATTCCCTCTGTTAAAACTCATTATTTATATTCTATTTTTTTGGGATTCTGAGATTATTTTTTTTCAAGGGAATTAAGAATATTGGTAAAAAAAGGAGCTCGTTTCGGGTTCCAAAAATGGTTTTAAATGGGAAAATTGACCTAATAGTGGGGACGGTCTTCGTATTTGCTTTTCGTTTTTCTTGTTTCTATGCTAGGAGTTCTTGGAAGTCTATGGATGCTAGGCTTTCGATTAGTGGTGGTGCTTCGCTGAGTTTCCCCTCGTTCTCGCAGTACATTATTTCCTGTTTTATTAAGAGCTGTTTTGCTTCGTCTGACAACTTGGGTATAACTACAAGTATATATTGAATCGGTTTTATTCCGGCGTTTTTTCCAACGAAGTTCATAACCTTCTCCTTTTTGACCTCCTCCCTGTCCATAACGATATCTATGGTTATTCTTCCGCCTGGGAGGACATTTTTGCTCCATTCCTTGTCCATAATTTCGGGCCTCGACGCTACTATGTCAAACTCGTAATTAACGTTATCACTTCCCGCAACTATTCCCGGTGTTTCTACCTTCCAACCTTTCTCCTTGAAGAGGCTGGAGATGATTCTTTTCACACGTATGTGTGATAGTTGCTTCTCGATTTCCTCCACGCAGTCCGGGTTCAAAGTGTATAATGGTGCTTCAACAATTTTAGCATTTGCAAGCTTCACGGAGTAGTTGCATTTGGTACACTGAACCGAGACATTGACCTCAGGGAATATTCTTTTACAGTTTTCACATCTGTTTTGGGATAGTATTTTTCGGTAATCCAAGCTTAGACCTTTAAGTTCCTTCTCGCACTTGGGACAATAGTACTTATCGGGTTCCCCATAGTAAATTCCTGAAAAGAGTTCCTCAACGTCAACTGTGCCACAAAGGAAACACTCAATGAAGTTGCTCTTCTGAACACTAAAAGAGGAGCAGTAGGGACAACGATACCGAATCCGAATCTTGTACGAGCCACAGTTGGGACAGGTGAGGGCAGAATCACAAGCTCTCCTATTCAGAATCCTATACCTGCTAAGAGTTTCAAGTAAAACTTTGGTGTCGATGGGATCAAGCCCAGTAAACTTTTCAGCATTAATGTACCTGAATCCTTCTTCCCAATGAAATGTGGGTTCCAGCTCCGTCAAAGAATTATCCAAAAACTTTTCCAAAAGCTTCTGAGTCTCCACCCTTTCATAAAGTTCACTTCTCTTAAACGTGTAACCTGCACTCGCCAACTCGGAGTAAAGTTTTGGTAAATCCTCAACTATGCCTTTCTCCTGCAGAACCTTACTAAACTTCTCAGCAACGGCGAAAAGCTTGTTCTCATACCTTTCTCCACTTTCCTCATCCTCTAGTACCAAAGCAAAAATGTACTTCTCCCGCGGTAAATAGTAACTAGCAATCCGCCAGTCTCCAATCTCAATAACCGAGAAGGGGGAAGAAGACCCAGCAAACTGTGTGGTATACACCTTAACAGCGAGATCTATGTCAAAACTAATCTTCTCAGGATACTTGCCAACAATCACTGGACCAACTTTGTTATCCCACTTAATAATCACAATTCCCTTAGGCATAACATCACCACAAATTAAAATAAACAAGCCACGAAAAAGGTTAAAAAAATGAGAAAATCACCCCCCTCCAAAGATTACAAAGTCCATTTTTCAGCAAAAATAAGCACAAAACACTACGCAGATACAAACGACCCACTGTGATAAACTACGCAAAAACGGGGAAAAAGCAGGAAAACGGTAAAATTCGTGTTTAAAAATATATTTTAAAAACCTTTTCTATGTGAAGCCAAGTGATGCAGATTCCCCCGATTCTACCCTTTATTTTGGGGTTCTAAATTGGAAAACAAGCTCTAGTAAAAGCCCCTTCTGGAGGCAGAACCTAACGAAACTACACTCTGAAGCCAAAAGAAAAAGCGATGCGGAACTATTCGATTTATCCTCCCAAAGCGTTATTTATTAAAGCTTCTTTTTCATCTCAAAACGCATACAAATTTTTCTGAATAAAAACTTTTGATTTGGGTGGGATGTCCAAAGGCTTAAAAAAATAAGGTTTCCATTCGAAGCGGGAAAAAAGGGGTCCCAGCAGAGGGAATAAGACTTGTTCGGAAGCTTCTCCAAAGAAATTCCCAACGGATTTGTGGCCTCTGTAGAATGGCTTCTAGGTAGTGGAAGAAGCGAATGCAGCCATAGATGTGCTCCAGAGTGGTGAAGAAGCTACGTTCAGGAATCCCCCGAATCTATTCGAGGGTGTGTCAACTTTAGCTTGCCGTTCTAGGCTTTCTCGTCTCCTTTTCCTATATAAACAAGTATAATAGAGAATGATTTCCCAAGAAGCGAGAAAAAACATTTCTCGCAGATAGGTGCACTGCCCAAAGGTATGGCTATGAATTCTACTTTTTTGAGTCAAAATTAAGCGAATCTGTATCGCCACTGTAGGCAGACAACCGTTTTTTGGCAATAAAGTTTGGCCAAGTTGCAAGCGTAATTTGCTGATTGTTAGATGTTATGGGTGTGTAACGTTTGGAATGTGTTCTACGTCCTTGTTGGAAGCTTGTTTTTGGTGATTCTGCTGGTGAAACAAGCCGGTTTGCGCTCTGGTGAAGGGTGTTTTAGCCTGAAAATGTATGTTGCGCAACAGGTGGATTTTTAACTGTGTTGTTGCGAAATATGCAAAACTTATTGGAAGAAT
>JAHQXB010000126.1 GCA_029856435.1 Candidatus Jordarchaeia archaeon | reverse complement strand
AGGTTAGAAAGTTCGCAGTTAAGATAAGGAATGGCTTCGACCACTGGTTCACCTTCCTCACCACACTAGGCGTCGAGCCACAAACAATAGGGTTGAGAGAGCCCTCAGAGAACACGTTGTCCATAGAAAGATTATGGGGATGCTCCGAAACGAGTAGGGCGCATTCATACATGGGACCATCATGATTGTTCTGGCAACATGGAAACAGCGGGGACTAGGCCCGTCAGAGACGCTAGTAGCCACCTTAAGCCTCCAGTGGCAAAACAGCTAAACATATACGATATTTTCTCCACTCCCTAACATCTTTTTGTCCATTAGCATAAAGGGGAGAAACTCGTATATAAGTAATCTACTCACTTTTTTCAAGGTTTTACTTTACATTTTACATCCTTCAGGCCTTGGAATTCAAAGTTCACTCTTTGAGGGTGTTCCTATCCGTCCAAAGGATAGGTAGGTTGTTTACTTTACCTAGGTTCGGTGGTGGAGGTGGGTTGTTTGTGTAGGATAATTTATCCTTGGAAATCTATATAAATTAGAGTTACATTATACTTTTTAACGATTGGTGAATTCAATTTTGGGAGGGCTTAAAATTGAAAGTTTGGCCGGAACCAGCTAAACTAAAAAAGGACCAAATAGCGAAAATCCAGCAACTGGAAAAAGAACTCGACGTAGTTCTGGTTGCCTTCCAAAAACCAACTTCCTTCGCAGACTTGTCCCCAGAACAACTCAAAAAAGTTCAGAACCTCGAGAAGGAACTAGGCTTAACACTCCTAGCCATGAAGTAAAAAAAGAATCAACCCAATATTTTTATTTTTTTCACAGTTTTCAAATACTGATAATACCGCGAAGAGTAAAATCTGGCTCCCCACATATTATAGCATAACGAAAAGATAATAATAGTTAAAAAAAATAGAAAAATGCAGGATTACCTTTTTAGAGGTTAAAAAATATGGCCGAGAAAGATGAAATCCGGGTAGTGAGGACAGCCTGTCCAGCACACTGTGGCATAGATTGCTGTGGCATTCTGGCTCATGTTAAGGGTGGCCGAGTAGTTAAGCTGGAACCTGCAGACTTTCCGGATCCAAAGGATAGGAGAATCTGTCTCCGTGGCCTCTCCAGTCTGGAAATAACCTACCATCCTGACCGCTTAAAGTATCCTATGAGGAGGGTGGGAGAGCGTGGAGAGGGCAAGTTTGAGAGAATCTCTTGGGATGAAGCGTTTACCACAATTGCAAACAAATTCAGAGAAATCGGCGACAAGTATGGTTGGCGGGCAATCGGCTGGGTGCTAGGGGGACCGGGAGCTGGTACCACTAAATTTGGAGCATATTTGAGGTTGGCTAGCCTGACTCAGAGTACGCGGGTTAGTGCGTGGGGCTATGGCGATGCTGGTCTGCCCTGCGGTAGCCGGGTTCTTTTTGGCACCCATCTGCCATTCACGTTCTTTCTGCCCTACCTTATTCCGCCATCGGTTCCAGAACTGGTGGTTGTTTGGGGTTCAAACCCCGCTGAGACCCAACCCCTCTTCATGATGCGAAAAATTATGGATGCTAAGGAGAAAGGTGCACAATTGGTGGTTATTGATCCTCGTTACACTGTGACTGCCTCTAAGGCTGACGAGTATCTGGGCATTAGGCCGGGTACCGACGCCGCTCTGGCGCTGGGGCTTATGCACGTCATTTTTAAAAAGAGACTCCAAGATGATGATTTTATTCGTAGGTATACTGTGGGGCCTTTCATGGTTAGAACTGATAATGGGAAGTTTCTTAGAGGTAAGGATTTGGGTTGGAAGGAAAAGGAAAGCTATGTGGTCTGGGATACTGTATCAAATTCACCCCAAGTTCCCGGGGCGCCCGGAATCGCTGCCGCGATTACTGGAACCTACAGGTTAAACGGTTTAGAGTGTAAGCCTTCATTTCAACTTCTTAAGGAATTGGCTGAGCAGTATCCTCCTGAAAGGGTGTCTGAAATAACGGGAGTATCGGCTGAACTCATCAGGAAGTTGGGTGAGAGGATTGGCAGTGCGGAAACTGTTGCCTTCGTCACCCACATGGGTTTAGCGAGAACACATCATGGGGATATTTCTATGAGAGCTTTGGGCACTGTTGCTGCTGTTACGGGTAATGTTAACACCTCTTTTGGCTCGGGGCATCTTCCCGCGGTGCTTAACTGGCAGCCTTTCCTCCACGCAATTCCGGAGAGGTCGTCCTATCATCGGCTTGGGATTCTGCAGCTTTATGATGCGGTGGTTAGGGGGAAACCTTGGCCCATTAAGGCGGTGTGGTTTGCCTTCATCAACTTTGTAAACCAGTGTGCCAACAGTGGGAAAATCATAAGAGAGGTTATTCCCAACTTGGAATTTATTGTGACTGTGGACATGTTTATGACGCCTACTGCCCGCTATGCTGATATTTTGCTTCCAGCCTGTAGCTTTCTGGAATTTTCGGATTTTCTGCCTCATCCCTACCCCTATGTTCAGCTTCAGCAGAAGGTTATAGAACCTCTCTACGAGTCCAAGTCTGATGTGGATATCGCCGCTGGAGTTGCCGAAAAGCTGGGTTTCGCCGAGTATTTTAGTGGTGGGGAAGAGGGCTTCATAGATCTCATTATGCAGCATCCCTCTCTGGGTGGAATCACAAGAGAAAAATTGAAGCAGCAGGGAGCGATGAAGCTACCATTTATTCCAGACACTGGCCAAAAATTTGACATCACATTCTCCACACCCTCTGGAAAAATCGAAATATATGCGGAGCAACTGGTAGAGTTTGGCCAAGCCCTTCCCGTTTATCTTCCACCTTTGGAAGCTCCAGTTGAGCCGGGCAAGGGAAAATATCCTTTAGCATTTATCCAGGGACACAGCCGGTTCCGCACTCACTCCATGTTTGCCAATGTGCGCTCCCTCCTTGAAATGAATCCAGAACCAGTGGTGGAAATCAATCCCGTTGATGCCAAAAAGCGCAACATTAAGGACAATGACATTGTAGTTGTTTTCAATGATCGCGCCCGCACCACTTTGAGGGCTAGAGTAACAGAGGGCATTAGACCAGGAGTAGTTAATATCACTGAGGGGTGGTGGATTGACCAGTTTGGGGAGGGGAGCGTCAACCATCTAACACACGATGTCATTAACCCAGTTCACGAATTTGTATATGAGCCCAACATGAGTATGAACGATGTGGCTGTGGAGGTAGAAAAGATGGAGGAGTCAGAAAAATGAAAAACAGGCGACTAGTTTTAGTCATAGATCAGGAAAGATGCATAGGGTGTGAAGCTTGCACCGTGGCTTGCAGAATAGAGAACAACACTACAGCACCATGGATTTGGGTAGAAACCCAAAATGCTTTGCAAAAAGATACTCCAGAGGGAAGTTTTCCTGAACTAAGGATGAACTTTCTTCCCCAGCTATGCAATCACTGTGCTAATCCTCCCTGCGTAGATGCCTGTCCTCAGGGGGCGCTAATCAAAAGGAATGATGGGCCAGTAGTTCTGGACGAAACCAAGTGTGATGGGTGCCTAGTATGCATCGATGCCTGTCCCTATGGCGCCATACATTTCAATCGCAGTAGGAAGGTTATTGAAAAGTGCCACTTTTGCGTACACCGCATCGATCAGGGTCTTGAACCATTCTGTGTGGTCTGCTGCGAGGGCCAAGCTATTTATTTCGGTGACCTCAATGATCCTGAAAGTATGGTTTCAAAAATAATTGCTCAAAGAAAGACATTTCAACTCAAATCAGAAGAGGGAACAGACCCATCGGTCTACTATGCTCCTCCCAAGCCAAAGAGAAGACTATGATTTGAGCTTCGCCCCTCTTATCCATTTCACCTTTTTTGGTTGAAAAAAATGGGAAAGGGGGTTGGTTTGTATGTATGGTTACTTTATTTTTCCTTCTTTTTTTGCTATTTCTATTGCTTCGGCTTTTAGGGCTTTTTTGTCGATTTTTGCTACGCGTGTTAGTGGTAGGTTGTCTTTGAATATTATGCGTCTGGGAACCTTGTAGTCGGCCAGTCCCTTTTTGCAGTATTCTATGAGTTCTTCTGCGGTGACTTTTTTCTCCACCCAGGGGTTTGGACGAACAATGGCCCATGGAACCTCAGTGTACATGGGGTCTGGTACGCCTACTACTGCCGCTTGTATTACGCCTGGATACTTGGTGATGTAGTCTTCGACCTCGGGGGGATAAATGTTGTATGCCGCGTAGCGTATGATTTCTTTTTTCCTGGCGGTGAGTACGAGGTAGCCGTCTTCTCTTAGGTAGCCCACATCTCCGGTAAGTAACATGTTTCCCTCAAGTAGTGTCTTTTTTGTTTCTTCGGGGTTGCCAAAGTATCCCGCCATGTTGCAGTCTCCAATAACTGCAATCTCTCCAATCTCACCAGTTTTCAGCTCTTTTTTTGGATTGTCCATGTCTACAATTTTAATTTTATAGTCCCCAGCTGCTTTTCCTACAGTGTTCGATAGGTTTTCGAATGTGTCGTCAATTTCGGTCCAGGTTGCGAAGCCAGATGTCTCCGTGAGTCCCCATCCAGTTATCACGTGTCCCTGTCCAATTTTTTGTAGGCGTTGCACTAATTCTTTTGTTGGTGGCTCACCCGCTATTATGCAGAGTCTAACTGAGGAAAAATCATAATCGTCAAAGTTTGGCAGTACAAATTCCAGTTGGAACATTGTTGGAATCTGGCCCCAAATAGTGACTTTTTCGTTTTGTACCGTGTCTAGGGTGGTCTTAGGGTTGAAATGGTCTAGAAACACGGTGGTTATCGGCCCCACGACCGCGGTAGATACTATCTCGCAGGATCCAGCAACATGGCTGGGAGTGAAGTGGCACAGTACCCGGTCTTCGGGGCTGGCTTTAGTTGCCCTAGCTTCATTTAAACACATAGAAGATATACTCTTGTGAGTTAGAAGGGTAGCTTTGGGGGGACCAGTGGTGCCAGTTGTGAAGATAATGAGTATGGGGTCTTCTTCACGTGCTGCCTTTTTCCTCTTTTCCAATTCATCGTCCAGTTCGTGGAGGGGGTCTTTAAGTAGGCTTTGCATGGTAACTGCTTTGGGGATTTTGGTTTCTCCCAAGCTAATGTAATGCTTGACGTTCTTTTGGAATTGAGGCAGCATTTCTTTAACTTGTTCCTCGAAGTTGGCCTGTGTGGATTCTAGGAATGGCTGAAAGATGAATACGTTGGGCTGCGCAATATCATTGGTGTAGGTCAGTTCTGTAGATTTGAATCGGGTGTCGAGAGGGGTTAGGATGGCTCCAAGTTTTGAGGTGGCCATGAAGAATAGTAAGAATGCGGGTACTGGTGGGATGTAGGCGGATATTCGGTCGCCCTTTTTTACGCCCATTTTTATGAGGTGTTTTGCCAAAATGTCTGATTTTTCATCTACTTGTTCGTAGGTTTCGCCTCTTCCAAGATAGCGGTAGGCCTCAAGGTCCGGATACTCTTTGGCGTTTCTCTCTAGAAATCTCCACATTATTCTCTCTTCCAAGAATCTTTCCTCCTCTAACATTTTTTTAGCTGGAGTCCTATACACAATTGTTCTTTATAAAAAGAATGGTAAAAAAACAATTTTGAATGGTTTAAGAATAAAAAAGGGAAACAGTCTAATGCTTTATTTTGGTGCCCAGTAGCACTTTTTGGGCGATGTGACTTTCCCTTCTTTTTTCAGGTTTTGAATGGCCTCGGAGACCTGTTTACTCTCCAAACCGGTCATTTTGGCTATGTCACCCGGTCTCACTGGCTTGCCCGCCTTCTTCATCGCTTCCAGCACTACTTTCTCAACATCTGCCATTTACTTTCACCTCAATTACCAATCTAATTTTTATTATTCTATACATCACATTTATAAATTAAGTGGGAATAGGGTTACCAAGCATAGAGATTTTTAAAACCGTTGTCTGAAATGCACCTGTCCTGAGACATTTGTGTTTCAGTCTTCATTTCAGTATGTTTTCCTCGATCTCTTTTTCGAATTCTCTAGCTTCTTGAAGGTGGGGCACAGGTGTTGTTTTATCTAGAGAAAGTTTATGTAGGTTTTGATGGATAACATTTATATTACTGGTATTAGTTGGATTTGAAAAATGGAGGGTTGCGTTTTTTGTTGTTATTTGGGATAATGCCTACTCAGCCTTGGGATATTTTACTGACCCCGGCGTTTTGGTGGTTCATAATACTTGTGATTGCGCTTATGGTAGCAGAGCGCCTAATCTTTTTGGTTGCTAGGCGGACAGTCATTAAGTTAAATCTGCCTAGGACAGCTGCCAATACTGTTATGATTGGTGTCCGAATTATAATTCTAGTCATTATAATTACGGCGGCTTTACCCTTATTTGGCGTTGTCATTCCTTCAGAGTTGCTGGTGGCGCTTACCGCTTCCCTGTCGACGGCAGTTGCACTATTCATATCTTTTTCACTGCAGAATGTCGTCGCAGGATTCTACATTTTAGTTAGCAGACCGTTTTCAGTAGGGGACTATGTTAAAATAGGAGCAAATGAAGGAATCGTAGATGAAATAACGATTAACTACACTCGACTATATGGTCCCGACAAAGTGTTTGTAACCTTGGCTAACCAGAGGGTTCTACTAAACGATATTACCAATTACAGGGTGAGGGAGCCACTCCACACATTACCTGTGAAGTCAAAGAAAAAAGAACCGTCCAGAGGAGAGAAATCAATGCCTCAAAAGGAAAAACAAGGCCGACTGAAAAGTATTTTTTCCGGGAAAAAATTGGATGAGCTTAAACGCATAAAAATGAAAATCCTTTACAGGTATACGTTTACTGTAAGTGTAAGACGCGACTATTATGATGAAGAGAAAACTGAGAAGAAGTTTGAAGAAATTTGCAGTAGCTGGGAACCAAAATTTGGGTACAAACCAACCTACCAGCTCTGGGGAGCAAGTGGTGGAGATGTGCCATACCTTTTTGCCATAACTGTAGACGACCCAATCAAACTAATTGAAAACCGTAACGACTTCTACAAAGACATCATAAGAGTCACAGGACCCACTAAAAAATAGGGCTTACAAGATAAATCATGCCGGAATCGGTCCACCAATGCCAAGCGGCATTAGCTCAAATTATTCGCTGGTTCAGAATATGGTTGAGGACGTATTAAATGTGATTTACGCCACGCTTATATCTAGACAACACTTGATTGCAAGTTGTAGAAATCGTTCAGCACTACCATATCTTTCAGGATTTGATTTAAACTCGTTAAATGTGTATCCAGACGTATTTTTTAGTATTTTAAGCATTCTTGGAGCTTCAATGGTCTAGCCTTAATCACTTCGGGATTAGTCAGTCATTCTTCCCTCCTCTATTCTCTTGGCTAGGTGGCGGTAATACTCGTCGAGCGCACATCTGAAGAAGTATTCCAATAGTGTACTGGCCTTAACACAAACATTCTCATAAGAGCAGTAGGATAAACAGCCATCTCTAACAATTTCATACCTAAAAACGGCAGAGGGCTTATTAAGCACTCTCACCTCAACTTCAGAGTGCCAAGAATCCTAGAGATGCCGCCCATCAATTCCAGCCCAACATCGAGATACATCTCAACGGGAATATCCTTTGCCAAAAGGACACCGATGTCAGCATCACTAAAAGGCGGCGACTCTCCCCCTAGCATAGCTTCCATAAAGATAAACTGCAACTACTCCCAAGTTTCTGTAAACTTACCAAACCCTCATCACCCAGCTTGTGAATAATCTGCTCCCTAGACACAACCCGATTCACAGAGTTTAACCCCTTTACCACAGATAAATAGTGTTCAAAGCCTAAATCGGTTTTGTGTCTTTCCAATTCCTACCTTAAAAAAGCCACTTTCTACTTATTTAGTGATGTTTTAAAATTTCAGCTCAATGTAGCTTTATGTCGATTTGGTGCCCGGCTTGATTGACTGTTTTTAGTTGGCGTATAATAAATTAACTTTTTTATGGTACTTGTGAAACTCATTTTCCTTTTATATTTTCTGAGATTTGTTGATGTTCTTTTTCGATTTTTTTCTCTGCGTAGTCTACTATTGGGCTTAACTTTTCACTTAGGGTGTCTGTGTCCTTTTTTTCTTTTGAAACTAGGGAGGGCACTCTGATTATCTTGTCTGTTTTGAGGTGTTCTAATATGTTTTCAGCCCGTAGGCTTAAGGGGTCTCTTCCCAGATCCTTCATAAATTTTAATACTTGAGTGAATCGCTCTGACTCGTAGAATATTGCCACTCCGGGAGCCACGCCAACAACTATGTCATAGTTGAGGTTGTATTCGGGGCAAACTGCATCATTGTATCCTTCAATTAGAATGCTTTCATGTTTCTCACACACTTTTCTGTAGCAACTTATTATAGCTTTGGATGAGAGGTCTTTGTATATCTGATTCCACGCTTCTAGGGAGCCGATTTGAATAGTTCTGGCAGCTTTACTAGCAACATCTTTAAGGAAGGAGGGCTCTGAGAAAAGTACATCCCTCATTCTGGCAGAATTAATGCATAGAGTATTTGTAATGTCTGCCTCATAAATCGTGTATCTCTCCATTACTAGGTGTGTGAATGTGTGGTAATCGTCTAAATAGAATTGGTTGCAATTCTTTCCAAGATAATTTTCGATTTTGAGGGGAGCCATAAGGGCGTCTACAGGATTTGTTAACACGTAGGGCAATGTGTCTCCGCCACGAGCCTCAGTAAGCTCTATGATGTCCTGGCAGAAAAGTTGACCTTCCTCTTTACACTTCTGGAACGCATCGTACTGGTACCAGTAATTGTGACCCGAGCGAGGTTTAAAAACACCAACGTCTAAACCCCTACTAATTAATCCTCGCACAATAGCCCTGCTGACAAGTGTTTTACCGGGCGATTCGGGCAGGAGACCGAAAACGAAAATCGAGGTCAAAGGTGGTCACCCATAAACAAAACTTCAGTCCCCTTTAAACAAAATCTACAAATACTATTATGCTTTTCCTATTTTAGAAACTTAAAATGGTTCTGCTAAACCAGATCAGCACTGGACAAAGCAGCTCAGTAAGCGGAGCCCTCATTTAAAAACATTATCCTTGAGGGAAAGGAGGGGAGTAGAGCTAAGGGGAAGAGGATTGGAAGCAACCAAAACACGCTGTAAGTCGTTTCTCACAACCAGAGGCCAACCAAAAGATAAAACTCATCGTGAACATTCTTTTTTAGGCACAGTTAACTGAGTGACACCTTTTGGGTGTATATTTGGGCCGCATCCTGCGTCCCCATATTGAAGCCCATTAGGAGTTTCTGCGGGATAGAAACGCCGAAAAGGACGCCTCAAGGGGTGTGAAAGCCGAAAAACAAATGACACGCAGCACGTGACGCCAAATTAATTGTGCCCTTTTTTAAACTGCAAAACTTAAGTCATTTTGATTACATATAAAATAAGCTATTATTTTTCCGGAGGATGAGTCTTATTGACTGAAAAAATTTTAAGCAATCTAAAAAGAGGCTATTATAAATGGTGGTGCTGAAGAAGCAAGGAAGGCTACAGAGGAGCTTTTAAAAAACGGCGTTAGACCAGTTGATATAATCAAAGAGATGGGTGAAGCAATGGATGAGGTGGGTAAAAAGTATGAAGACAAGGAATACTTTGTTCCTGATCCTGTAATGTGAGCTGAGGCAATGAACGAAGGGCTCAGCCTTCTTATACCAAAGCTAGAATCAGTTGGATCCTAATCTTAGGAAAAATAGTTATGGGCGTATTCCAAGGTGATGTCCACGATATTGGTAAGAACATAGTGGTGGCTATGCTTCGTGGTGCTGGATTTTACGTGGTTGACCTTGGTATAGATGTTCCACCCCAAAAATTCATAGAGGCTATCAAAAAAGAGAATCCTCAGATAGTAGAAGCCTCATCGTATATTTCAACTACCAAGACGAACTCAAGAAGTTAAATGAGGAGTTCAAGAAGGAGAATGCCCGGAAGCAAATTAAGTATTTGATTGGAGGGGCATTAGTATACTCCAAGCATATACAGGAAGTAGGGGCTGACGCCTTTGCCGATGACGCCCTAGAGGTGGTTGAAGTGGCGAAAAAATTGATAGGGAGATAGGGGAAAAGGGGGATGACCAAAATAGCTGAAGCTGGTATTGATGCTGAGATAGATAAGCTGTCCGCGCAGTGTATTGAAATTCAGTCTAAGGAGCCTCACAGTGTTGGCGGAGAGGTTTGCAAAGGTAATGATGTTTCAAGAACCGGATAGAATGCCGGTCTTTATGCAGATACACGGCCATGCTGCAAGAATAGAGGTTATAACCCTTTAAAGAAATGTGTACGGATCCAAAGAAAGCACTCTCCGCTGGGCTCTATGTAGGAGTAAAATACGAGCTTGATACTATTTTTAATGCTGCCGACACCGTTTGTAACAGTTTCAAAATAAAAAAGGTACATACGCTAAAGGCGTCTTAAAAAAAATTAAAAATGTATCTCCATAGAAATTATAGCAAACCCACATACGCTTCGCGTTTTAGACAAACATGCTTATGCATTCTGGAAATTAGAAAAAAGGCTTGATTTTTTAGTGGGAAGCCAAAAATGGAAATTCGCTCGCTCTATTTCATTTTTCTTTTTTGAAAAATTTGGCAACCAGTGGAAGGATGTATTACCATAAAAATAGCTTTTTGAGACCAGTGGCAATCAAAGGGTTCACATCTATAAAGCGGAAACCGAACACCACCTACGAAACGTCATATATGAGTTAGTTTCGATCAACGGTTTGAGAGATTTTTAGAAACCGTGATTGCTATGCTGAAAAATAGTATCCATTCTTTTAATGTTTGTTGTGCCGGGTGGTTGTTTAAACTTTGAAGGCGGAGGGGCAGAGTTTGTTTACTACACATTCTCCACACTTGGCTTTTTTGGCGGTGCACACTCTTCTTCCATGGGTGATGAGTAGGTTGGTTAACTCGAACCATTGGTTTTGGGGGTAGAGGTTCATTAAATCTGCTTCGATTTTGTCTCTATCCTTTTGGTGAGTTAATCCCATTCTCTGGGCCAGCCTCATAACGTGGGTGTCTACGGCGATGCCCTCATTTATGCCGTAGGCGTTTGAGAGTACTATGTTTGCGGTTTTTCTTGCGACTCCTGGAAGTTTAACCATTTCTTCCATAGTTTTTGGAACTTGAGAATTATACTTTTCCACAAGTATTTTGGCAGCATTCTTTATGGCTTCTGCCTTTCTTCGATGGAATAGAATGGATTTGATGTCTTGGTCTAACTCTTCAAGGTCTGCGTTGGCGTAGTCTTCTGCTGTCTTGTACTTTTTGAATAATTTCTCGGTTACTCTGTTTACCAATTCGTCTGTGCACTGGGCTGCGAGTATGGTGGCTACTAACAGGTCTAGGGGAGTATTGTATTTTAGAATGGTGCCGCCGACGTCTCCATAATTCTCTTTTAGTAGGTTGAATATTTTTTGTGCTCTCTCCTTATCCATTTTAATCACACCTGAAGAAGAGCCATCCGTTTTCAACCTTGGGGAAGCGTATGAGGCAGTAGCGTCCATTAAGACGTTTACCCTTTATGTTAACAATTATTTCCTTATCGCTCCACTTCTCTTCCTCATATACTCCACTGTCCCATATCTCCACTTTTCCCGCTCCATACTCTCCCTCGGGAATCTCTCCCTCAAAACTAGAATATTCAATGGGGTGGTCCTCTGTGGTTATCACCAGTCTTTTGGTTCCCTTCTTTATGGGAGGCTCTTTAGGGACAGCCCAACTCTTAAGGACTCCCTCCCTTTCAAGCCTCAGATCCCAGTGGATGTGGCTTGCGTAGTGCTTCTGAACAACGTAAATCTTACCGTTTCCCTTCTTTACTTCTCCTACTGGTTCCTTGGTTTTGCTGAAATCCCTCTTCTTCTTATATTCCTCTAAGCTCATAAATATTCAACTCCAGTAACAACCTTATAAAACTTGTCGAATCCCATAATTTCATAGACAAGTCTTCCCTATTAAAGAATATGAGTGAAGGATGCTAGTTTGCCCCAAAGTTCCTCTTACCATGTAGAATCGCGGGGGTGAGAATGAAAGGCTTCCAAATTTTTGAGGGGACAAACTAGCTCATTATTTAGATTAATTTAGGAAAAATTATAAAATAAGTTTGAGTATTAATCAAATGCTCACAGGGCAACATATCCTAGTAGCTCCTTGGGATTACCTCACCACTTTGAAATATCTGCATTAATTATTTAGAAAAATATTTTTTAAGTTTGGGTCTAAATTAAGTGGTGTTTTAGTTTAATTGTCTATTTTGGGATGTGGGCTTGTTGAGTGTGGAGAAGGATATTGTTAAGCGTTTCGAAACAACCTATGTCTTGGATGATGGTAGGATGGTGGTTTTTCGCCCCTTGAAGCCTGAGGAAGATGTGGAAATGCTCTACCAGTTTTATAGCTCCCTTTCCAAGGAGAAAAACTATTTCCGGTTTCTGAGTTACCGCAAGGTTACTCGATGGATTGTGGAGGAGTGGGCCAACATAAATTATTATAAGAGTATGGCGCTGGTGGCTTTGGTAAAAAATGGGGAATCCATAAAGATTGTTGCCGATTCCAGATACTTTTTGGACAGGGAAACGGGGGCCGCTGAAATCGCGATTGTAGTTCATAACGATTGGCAACATAAGGGTATAGGCACAAATTTGCTCCTACACACTATTAAGGTTGCTAAGGAGATGGGCGTCAAAAAAATATTTGCTTATGTGTCCCCCGAAAACAGAAAAATAATAAGGATTGGAAAAAGACTGGGCTTCACCACCAAATGGTATCCCGAGATGGGAGAATACGGAGGAGAACTAATTCTAAGCGAATAACACCGTTTCCTACATGAAAATGAAAAATCACCAACCATAAAAAACACCTTGGCAAACAGGAAAAAGAGGAATTAGGGAATCCTGTCCTAAAATTAGTTGAACCTACTTCAGCATTTGGTTGAGTCTCAAAAATTATATATGGTTTAAAATTTATGATTACTGAATAGGAGATGATTGTTGCGTGTCTTCTTTTCTAAATAGAATTAGATACCAATTAAAAGTAGCTAATGTTTGGCCGATACTAAGACGCTTCCTTATGAACACCGTTTTTGACTCAGTGCTTACATGTATGGGAATTATTATAGGTGCTGCAACTGCAAGCAGTATTAGTCCCCTTCTAATCTTTGGAACCACTTTAACCGGAGCCCTAGCCCTTGGGATTTCTAGTGGAATCAGCACATTTGAGGCTGAGAGGACTGAAAGCGTGAAACGACTGAAGGAACTGGAAAAATCTATGCTTCGAAATCTTGATGAAACCATTCATCACAAAGCCTCAAGAACCGGCCAAATCGTTGTGGGAATCACCAACTTCTCAGTCCCAATTCTAGTAGCCTTGGTTCTCACCTTGCCCATAATACTAGTCCAGCAATCAATGATAGCAATTTACATCACCATAGCGGTGGCAATCGCCATACTCTTCGGTATGGGGATGTACTTTGGCAAAATCTCTAAAACCAACATGGTTCTAAGAGGAATCCGCACTGCCGCCATTGGAATTGGAACATTCATAATATGCTATTACATAAACTTCCTCTTTTGAAAAGTAAAAACCAAAAATTTTGGTTCGGAAAAACATGATTCGGGGATTGGAGACACTAGACTACCATTAGTAAATGGCTAAGGGCTTAAACGCTTCCCTTTTTGGTGTTTGATTCATACTATGTAACCGTCAATTTTACACTTTTCCAAGTTTTTGTTTACTATCCTTTTCATCAGGGTGTACATTTCGTTTGTTTCACTGCGGATCTTGTAGTACTCCTTCCTCGTTATGAGTCTTGAGTTGAGGCAATCCCTACTGTAGCTATTTATCATACTGCTTAGACTATGGAAGCGCTCTATGCTACGCAGTAAATTATCCATATCGCATTGAACGCTATTTTCAATTTCTGAAACCAGTGCTTTTCTTTCTTCAATGTACTTGAAGAGTTCAGATTTATCGCACATAGAGATCACTTCCACATAAGAGCTTTTTCCAGTTAAGAATGCGAAAACAGTTTTTCCGGCTCGAACTCCTTTGTTTTTGGGTGAGATAATATTCAGGTTATTAATTGCTTTTAAGGCTAACGGATTACAAGAATCGTTGACGAGATAGGCCCCTCAATTCTAGGTCGCGGTGAGTGTCAATTAAGCCCCTCCCTCATATAATCATGAAAACAAATTTAGTTAATTAGCAGCTTCTTTCAGTTATCCATTCCAAATTTTTGAAAACATTGTAATTATCCACCTTATATTTTCTAACTAATCTGTTGACGTATCTTCTTCTTCGCAACAGCATAGTTTTTATCATAATAATTGGTTTGGTAGAGTTCCTCATATTTTAGAACCAAATCTGGGTCATAACTTTTCAGAAATTCCATGAATCTGTCTCTTGTTTCCCCTCGAAAATTGAGCGTATCCAAAATAAAATCCGCACCCACACCAGCAACAGTTTTTATGAATTCTTCCATGTCCTTCTCGCTATCAGAAGGGTGCGGTAGTGAGCCTCCCCTGACTGAAGTAAGGGGCTTCCAGCGTTCGCCTGAAGCTTTAAGCTTTCAGCTACACCTGCTGATCCGAGGGGCTCACGACTCTCCATCCCATGCCTCTCGTTAAGGCATGGGCTATATTCACACAGGCATTCAGGTCTCTTTTATGGGGTAATCGCAGTGACTCCTACCTTTACTCCGTGAAGTTTCTGAACTGTTTCAAGCCTCTTTCCACACTGGGAACCCTCGGCTCTATTTTTCTTTCTTAAATCCTCATTAAGTTGGCAGAGTAATTATCACGTTAAGGAAACCTGTCTGCCCGATTTCACTCAATATACCCAAGTCTCTTAATACTAAGTCGGATTTGGTGGTAAGCGTTAGGGAATTATGGTGTTTTAAAAATACTTCCAACAATTTTCTCGTGATTTTGAACTGGCTTTCAGCCGGCTTGTAAGGGGTCTGTTATGGTTAAGTTGACCGTCAACTTTTTGTTCCACTTTGCTCTGGAGAACTCCTTATCGAGGATTTCCGCCGCATTGTTTTTCACGATGATTTTTTGGAAAACTCTCTCGTTGGAAGCCCCAGATATTCATGGGTGTATCTGGCATCGCAGAAACATGTTTGTGTTCGCAACCCCGGTAAGTGTTGACTACCCACCTGAAAGGAAGAAACCAAACATTGACAAAGTGAAGCATCTTCTTAACATTAGCCTGTTCATAAATCACTTCTCTGTTTCACTATAATCATTCTTTCAGTCACAAATTAAAAGAAAGGAATATTAAAAAAGTGAGGAATGCCTAACATATTTTTGTTCGTCAACCACCCGTTAGCATCGCTAGCCTCCCAATTTTTTGGATTCCCTCCACAGGGGTTCCACCTTCTTTATCCACTTATCGATTTTTTGGGGATTTTTAGGATAATTCTCGTAGAGCTTTCTAAGCTTTGAAGAGAGTCTTTGAACAGCTATCAGTTTTCTAAGGCTTTCCCTTCTTAACCCTCCTTCAATCACTCCCGTCAAAAGCTTTCCTAGGATGCCTAGTGTTTTTCCGAGAGACGATTTCACTTCGAAGTCCCTGTTTATCTGGCTGAAATCCTCCCCGTTGAATACTACATCTGCATCAAAAAGGTAGTTTACGTCGCTACGAGTCAGAGTTGCCGCGGCAGGTAGCTGGGCCATGAGTGCTGCAAACTTGGCACCTTGATCCGTGAAGTATCCTACATTATATTCCCACAACGATTCTTTTGAAAAGTCACCCTTCTCAAGCGCTTGCGCGGCTATTTCCGAAGCAATCTTACAGCCTGTAAATCCTGAGGACACACCCTCACCGGAAAAGGGTTTTGTGGTGAAAGCCGCGTCTCCCACAACCATGAAGCCGTTTGCTACAAGGGAGTATGGTGGTCTTCGGAAGGGTGTCCATCCTTGGCAGGTTTTGACGAGTTTGTGTTTTTGTTGGAAGCGCTCCTTCTTGAACTCTTCCATTACTTTTCTTGAATTGTCAAAGGAAACGGGTTGACCCACTCCGAGTATGGCTCCTTCGCCATAACTTGGATTGAAGAAGGTCTTGTGGAAGGGATAAAAGTTCAACCCTTTAGGAAAGGGTTCTTCTATTTCATCCCAATATTCCAGAATAACGTGGAGCGTGTCCTCAGGCTTTATGGGATCCGTCTCTACGCCCATCTTATCAGGTAGGGAGACCCTCACAACACTTCTGAGTCCCGAAGCATCAACAGTTATGGGGGCAATGATATCAAGTGATTCGCTGTTTCGCTTCACCCTTATACCATTAAGGGTTTCCTTCTTGATGATTGGAGCCACATATCTAGTTTTATCAAGTATTTTTGCTCCCGCATCCATGGCGTACCTGTTTAGCCTTGAGGTGAACAGTGGTAGACGCATGACGCAGAATGTGTAGTTGACGACCTTGTAGTTGTCCCCATCGGGTGGCCACATTTTTCCATCCTTATACTTCCCCACGAGTTCTTCTCCCTTGGGTGGGGGTATGCCAAACTGCTTGAATCTTATTTCGTCAAAGTGAAAAATGTCTATGTGTTCTCCAAGAGTGCCCAGCTTTTTCTCCTCCACGACGACAACGTTGAAGCCCTTCTCAGCCATTCTCCAAGCAAAGTAACTCCCAGCAGTAGCAGCCCCAACCACAACCACGTCGGCACGAATCTCGCTCAACCATTCCACCACCAGAAAAGATGCAACGTATCATAAGCTTAGAATGAATCTCAAATAGCATATAGTTAGTAACATGATTTTATACTTCCAAATATATATTTTCTTTTTGTCTATTTTGTTATTACAAAACCGTTGGCGAGAGAGCCCCCGACTTTTAGTCGCGGGGGGTGTCAATTCGTCTGTTGCTATGCGTATCAGCGAAGAAGCTTAAATGAGTTTGGCAATGAAAAGCGATTGTTGGTGGGATGATTTTTACATATTTGTACTATATGTAGTACAAGTGTCTTGTGTTGAAGGTTAAAGTCACCAAGAAATTTCAGATCACTATTCCTATGGAGATTCAAAAAATAGATGTGAAACTCGGAGACGAATTGATAGTTAGGGAAGAGGAGGGCAAGATTGTTTTTACCAAGGTTCCCTCCCTCAAGGAACTTGCTGGAGCTTGGGAGCATATAGAAAGTACAGAGGACCTTATGGAGGATGCTAGATAGAAGTGGAAAACATGGAAACTAAAATGCTTGATACAGATGTTATCATTGATTATCTTAAGCACGAACCCCAAGACTGAGAAAAATGTGCCAACCATACACGTTCCCTAAATCTCCCATGCACCTCTAAGATGTCTTTCTCAAAACCCCAAAATCGCATCATAAGTATATGACAGAGTTTAAACAATTATATGCTCAATATACAAACTTTTTATGTGAACCATTAAAAAAGAGGCTTATAAAATTAAATTATTTTCAGGGAATAGTTCTATTTATATTTCCCCATTTCGTCAGAGAAGCCTTTTTGAATCTTCTTTTGACCGAGAAGACGCCACCCTCATGTGGGCTTTTAGGATATTTAGGAAAAAAATACAAATTAAGTCTATTCCAATTGCGCTCAGGAATTAAGATGCTAAGATAATCCTCTAGAGGAGAGAAAAGAGAGAGACCCAACATGTCCCAATTCAAAATTATAGATTTTCCCACTAATTTTTTTCATAAACCTCTCCCTAACCCGGGGGGCTATTTAAGGCTTCTTTCCCCAAAAAAGGCGGAAAAAAACCACATTTCTAGGGGTCGAAAAGGAAAAAATTAACAAGTCTATAGGAAAACCAGCCACCACGCTTGGAAAACTTTAAACCTGTACTCACCTTGGCTGTGTTTCACTTCACGAGGGACTGTAAGTCTAATGCAGGGGCTCTTCATAATTCTTGGTAAGATTTAAGTAAGTCAAAGTCTTACTTTTCAAATATGAAAGTTAAGATGTCATCAAAGGGACAAGTGGTTATTCCTAAGGAGATTAGGGAGAAGTTGGGTCTCAAGCCAGGCACAATTCTTAATGTTAGGGTGGGGGATAAAAAGGTGATACTGGAGTTGGCTCCAGAACCACCGGACGTGTTTGTAGAGGTGGGTGAAGTTTCAGAAGAAATTTTAAGAGAAGCAAAGGCAGATAGTGACAAGGCGGAGAAACTTTTGAGGGATCTGGGTGTCGGATAGGGTTTCCATTGATACTGGCGTCTTTATAGAATACATTGACTTAAGGGGCTCATTCCATAAACTTGCAAGGGTTCTTATTGGCTCCCTCCATAGGATGAAAGTATATTTGCCTGGAGTTATTCTTGCGGAAACATGTTATGTTGCAGCTAGAATTTACAAAACCTTGGGATTTAGCAACTTTTGGGAAAAAGCATTAAAACTTGTTGAGTGGCTTAATGGACATCCTTCAATCCATATTAACCGCAGCTTTAACCTAGATGTGGAAGCTGCGAAAGTCAAAATACAATACGGCTTAGCCTTAACTGACTGCTACCTGTTAGCATTATCAAAAATTAGAAACAGTACAGCTATATTCAGGAAGAGGGAAAAAGAGATGCCCCCAGATTTAGAAAAGGAGTTCAAAATTCTATTCTTGGAAGATTATGTGTAGCCAGTTTATATATGTATAAACTAGAAGTTGAATTTGTCTCCTCAAGCCATTTTTTCCCTTTTTTCTCCTTCTACAATTAATCGGCTTGTCCCGTTGCCTTTTTACTGGAGGTGGGAAACCAAACTAGTTTAGCATGGTGGGGCGAATGACTTTTTGAAGAAAAAAATATATTCCTATATAATTATTATATAAAACAATTAGTTATTGGGAGGATTTGAAAGGTGTCTGTGCGGTATTGGAATAAGGAAATTGAAACTATGCCCATGGAGGATCTACGACTTCTGAGAGATAAGAAGATTCAGCATATTGTTAAACTCTGCTATGAAAAGGTTCCCTTCTATAGGGAGCATATGGAAAAGTCGAAATTGAAGCCAGACGACATCAAAACCTACGACGACCTCCAGAAAATTCCCATCTGGGGCAAGCCGGAACTCAGAAAAGGACAAGCGCAAAAGCCACCCTATGGACCATTTATTTCCGAGGGGACAATTATTGCGGAAGTTGCGGGAAGCACCGGCACCACAGGTAAGCCCACATACCAAATCTGGAGTCACGAAGATATGGATAGAGCTGTCGACATTCTGGCAAGGGATTGTGTAATGGCAGGGGTGAAACCGGGGGATGTAGCTTACCAGTGTTATCCTATGGGCTTTGCTCGTGGCTATCACTGGGGTCTACTGGCTTGTAGAGCCTGCGAGAAGATTGGAGCTGGATTCGTGGCTGCCGGGATAGGTATCGATATTAATGATAGGATTGATTTCATTATCGAGACAAAGCCCAATTGTTACATTGGTCCTGTTCGCTTGGCCTTAACCTACGGTAAGTTACTCCAGGACAAGGGAGTGGAATCCCCATTTGAAAAATTAACTGTTGCAGGAGATCTAGGCCCCATAGAAGTTCCCAAAATGAGGGAGCGATTCAAAGCGGTTCACCCCAAGGGAGAGGTCTTCACACTATACGCTGGTACTGAAACAAGCACTGTTAGTGTTTTTGAATGCACCGAACATGTAGGTCACCATGTCTGGTTTGATTCTCTGGCTTTAGAACTTGTGGATCCAAGCACCGGGGAGAGAGTTTCACCTGAGGAGAGAGGCGAAGCGATAATTAACAATCTCATCTTGGAGGGTATGCCCGTGGTTAGGTACAGTATGGGTGACATTTTGGACTCGTACGATGATAACCCAGAGGTTTGCGGCTGCGGCCGAACCCACGGCAGACTCAGGGGAGGCATGGCGGGAAGAACAAAAGACATTGTTAATGTGGCAGGAGTAGAAATACTACCCAAAGATGTGGAGAACGCTGTCCTATCCATTAAGGAGCTTTCAGGAAACTACCAGTATGTGGTGGTAACAGGTAAAGAAGTAGAGGCTCTAAGAATCAAAGCCGAACTCATTGCGGGTGTAGAACCCAGCAGTGAACTGGAAAAAAGAATATCAAACGAGCTGGAAAAATCGCTAGGAGTTCCCGTAATAGTTAAACTCGCAAAACACGGAGAAATACCGCCCCCACTATTCAAAATGGAAAGAATCATAGACCTAGAAAAATTCTAAGAAAAATCCTCAAACAACCACACTTTTTCTTTTTTTAATGGTTTGCGTAAAGCTTTATACCAAGTTTTGATAAATTCAAGTTTAATCCATCATTGCTTCATTTTTCTTCGAATGTGTGGAGGTATGTGTAAAATGCCCAAAGTAGCAGTTGTGGGTACGGGTCAAACTGAGCACGGTAAAAGGCTGGACGTGAGCTTTCCGGAGTTGGTCTATACTGCGGTTAGGAGGGCTTTGGATGATTCTGGACTGACTATAGAGGAAATTGATGCCGTGGTTACTGGGTCTATGCCTGCACCCATGGAGGGAGTTAATGCTCCACATTTATATTGGGGGTGTGACTCGACGGGGGCGTCTATGAAGCCTTTGATGAGGGTGGCTACCTGTGGTTCGACGGGTATTTCTGTTGCTCATTCTGCATTTTATCATGTGGCTTCGGGTATGTTTGATGTGGTTTTAGCTGTGGGTGCGGAGAAGCAGTATGAGGGCGAGCCTCAGGGCACTATGCGCACAATCAGAGATGCATTCTTTCTGGCACCATTCTCTGCTGGGGCCCCAGGAACGTTTGCCATTCAATCTAATGAATATATGCACCGCTACGGAAAGTCGGAGGAGGAGGTGCGCCTGGCGGCGGCGGAACTGTCAGTTAGAAACCATACGGATGCCCTGGACAATCCATATGCTCACATAAAAATAAAAATAAATGTTGAAGACGTGTTAAAGTCTCGAATCATTTGTTATCCCGTCAGGCTTCTAGACGTTTGCCCCTCATCTGATGGTGCCTGCGCCATTATTTTTGCCTCACAGGATAAGGCTAGAAAAATTACTGATACCCCTGCTTGGGTTAAGGGATTAGGCTATTGTGGTGAGGAGTACTGGCTTGCAGACGGGGACAAGGTGGTTTGGCAATCGGCAATAACCGCCGCGAGAACCGCCTACAAGCTTGCAGGCATCAAAAACCCCCGAAAAGAAATAGATGTCGCCGAAGTCTATAACCCATTCACATTCCAAGAACTGCTCTTTTATGAATGCTTTGACTTCTGTGAAAAAGGAGAAGCAGTAAACTTGGTTAAAGAAGGTGTGGTTATGAGAAGTGGAGATCTTCCCTGCGATCCCTCGGGGGGAGTTCTATGCACCAACCCTATAGGAGCCACCGCCCTAGTACGGGTTGCAGAAGCTGCAATGCAAGTTACAGGAAAAGCAGGCAGACACCAAATACCCGATGCTGAAACAGCTCTAGCTCACGGAATGGGAGGACCGGAACAGCTAAACGGAGTAATGATACTCGGAAGGTAACTCTATCCAAAAAATTAACGCAAGCCGAAAAGGGAGGATAAACGGCACATATTTTAGAAGTTTGCAATTTCTCGCAGCTATAGTGTTCATAGAAATCCCACTATTACCCTTAAAATCCCCACATATTCACAAGGTATCAATAAGTTTGCAACTAATTTGGAAGCTCAGATTGAGAAAAAGTTGAAAATGAAAAAACTGACGGTCCCATGACGTCTGTGAGAGTATTTCGCCATCAAATAGCGGGTGAGGTTTAACTATTTCGACCATTCTTGGTGAAGACTCCAATTATGGTGCTTGGGGAAATCAAGGTTATTCAAGTTAATGCCGTAGTGGGAGGGTCTCATATTTCATATTCGTACTTTACATCGCCGAATAGATAGATGAGTGTTACTATCCCGAGGGTTATGTTGACTATGTCGAAGATTATGATTGTGTATAGAAACAGAGCGATGGGTACAACTATGAGAAGTATTGAGGAGACTAGTGCCGTGTAGTACCCCCACCTAGCCATACTCAGGATGCCTATTCCATCAACCAGAAGTAGAACACTAATAATTACCCCGACAATCTGAGGCAAACTGCTAGTAGGAACCATGAAAGGAAAAATGCTTAATATACTTATGAAGCGAAACATTACCTGCGTGTATATCATGTAGAAAAAGTTGAAGCTTGCAAAGACTAGCATTAATATGCCTAAAATTGTTACTCCCGACGGCCTATAACTCAACTCCGTTCCTCCTACTTCTTAGTCAGTTGTTATGTTATCCCTTTCTCATTTTAAAAGTCTTTTTGTACATTAAAAATTTTCGAAGTCTTGTCGATTATCTTATATGTTAAAAAAAGGGGAGTTGCCTTGAACTCCTGCACAATTGTAGGGGTAAACAGTTGAGGATTGTGAGGGAGTTTTAGAAAGGTAGGAATTCTCGCTGATGGAAAGTGCACTCTTTATGTCTTAAAAACAGGTATTTCGAAGGGGCGGGACGCCTTTTTGGTATGTTCTTATTTATTGTATTATTCTGAAAATTCTGATTTTTCAGTAAAATTTAAATATGCTGGGAACAATACCGTTTTTAGGTCGGTAAAAATGGTTCAAACCCCAAGTAATTCATACTGTATGGAAAAAGAATGTGGAGTTGGCTGCTGTAAAGTTGAAGCAATCATAAGCATAGATGATAGAGGGCAGATGATTCTTCCCAAGGAAGTCAGAGACAAGGCCAAAATCAAACCCCAAGATAAATTAGTGGTTATAAGTTTTGAGAGGGGAGAGGATGTTTGCTGTATTGGCTTAATCAAAGTTGAAAGTCTAACGGAAATGGTAAAGGATATGCTTGGACCGGTAATGAAGGAGGTACTGAAAGTAAGTCAGGAAACGTAACATTAAGAGAAAGGTGGTTGAAATGAGTGAAGATAGGAAAGAAGAAATAAAAAAGATGGTTAGAGAAGGCTATGCTAAGATAGTTCAGGAGAGGAGTTCCTGCTGTGCTCCTGCCACGAGTTCCTGTTGTGGAGGTGGTGATTTAACCCGAGAGGTTAGCAGATTTTTGGGTTACACGGATGAGGAGCTCAGAATGGTTCCTGAAGATGCAAATTTGGGCCTCGGCTGCGGCAATCCTGTTGCCCTAGCTTCTCTTAAAGAAGGAGAAACTGTACTCGACCTAGGTGCTGGTGCTGGTTTTGACTGTTTCCTAGCAGCCCACAGGGTTGGTATGAAGGGAAAAGTTATTGGTGTAGATATGACGCCACAGATGGTGGAAAAAGCAAGAGAAAATGCTAGGAAAGCAAACTATAGGAATGTGGAGTTCCGTCTGGGAGAAATAGAGAATCTACCCGTAGCGGATAATTCAGTGGATGTAATCATTTCAAACTGTGTGATAAACCTCTCGCCGGATAAAGAAAGGGTTTTTAGGGAAGCCTTCAGAGTACTCAAACCTAGGGGACGAATCGTTATTTCCGATATGGTGCTGCTGAGGGAGCTTCCGGAACCACTAAGAAACAACGTGAACGCTTATATTGGCTGTGTATCAGGCGCAGAATTGAAGGACAAATACCTAGAGCTTATAAAAAACGCTGGATTTCAAGACATCAAAGTCCTAGGCGAAACCACCCTCCCCCTTGAACTAATCCTTTACCCCGTTGAGGAACTAAAATTACCTCTGGAAATTTTGAAAGAGTTCGGAGACACAGTTGTTAGTATAAAAGTTCAAGCAACCAAACCAGCATAAAAAATTACCATAAACAACACAAATAAGGGTTAAAGCTTCCCCTGCCAATTTTTTAAAAGTGCAGGATTTTTTGATTTTTAAGCGCATATAGTGTTCGGTGCCGGAGCCTGCTACCTTCAAATTTTTGGCAGTTATACTACCTGCGAATAAAAAGGGGCATAAAAAGTTTAGTGCGCTTATAGAGATGAGCGCCAACTAACCTTGCTACGGCACTCTTGCATTGATAAAAATTCGATAGAATCTTATTTTTAATAGTGTCTATCGAACTAACATAAAGTTTAAGATTTATGGTACATATGGTACATATGGTACCTATGACAGTTTTAAAGATTAACCTTCCTGAGAGAATAAATGAGTCCTTCAGGTGGATAGTGTCGAGACGGCGTGGTGTCCAGAAAGGTGTTCTAAGAAACGCTACACTCACAGCAATATCCAGATACATAGGATCAGACCCCGAAATTGCACTAATAGCTTCTAAATCCTTTTTTTCTATTGAGGTACCTGAACAGCTCGTCCCCAAGGTTTTAAGCGTCCTGCTTCCTAACCGCGAGGTTACTTTTAGTGTCCATTTCGATTTGAAGGAGATAGAGGAAAAACTGGGAGTAGTAAAAGCAGTTTATATAGATCAGGGTTATACAGTTTTCAGGTGGAAACCGGCTGAAACCAAGTTACTTTCCGCACTGAAAAGTTTCAGAGTAGAGTGGGGTGAAAAAGAGCTAGTCTTTGAGGAGGAGTGCGTCTCCCTCACAACAGAGAGCTTGGAAGAGTCCCTCAGCATAGCAGAAAAAGTTGCGGAGACCGTCGGACTACAGATGCCCCAGACACCCGTACCCCGACAATTGGAAATATACAAGTGGAGAGACATAGATGGCCAGGAGGTAATAATCAAGTGACGAAACCATTCGTGAAAGGAGCTGTTGGCCACTTCAGAAATATTTTAATACACTCAACCAGAGAGTATGAACCCTCAACCGAACATGTATTGAAAAGACTTTTAAAACCTTTATGCCAAGATTTAAACTACATTATTGAAAAGGGCACAATGAGAGATGCTAAGGAAAAATTAATCCTCTTTCAGAAGGAGTGTAAGAAAATAGAATGGAAGGCTTACATCGCACACTTGGCACTTTTTTGGATGTGAGGGGAAATTTAAATTAAGTTGGGAATTAAACCTATGATTGGTTTTGGAGGAGTTGTGAAGGGTTGGTGATTGGTTTTGGATTTTTTGATTGCCCATGTTTCTGATTTACATGTGGGTTCGGGCGAGTTTATGCCTGAGAAGCTTGAAACATGTATTGATGAGGTTAATAGTTTGTCTCCGGATTTGGTTGCCTTAACTGGTGACCTTACTAATTCCGGCTTTGAGAGGGAGTACAGGCAGGCCAAGAACTATGTTGAAAAGTTTAAGGCCAGGACCGTTGTGATTCCTGGTAATCATGATACTAGGTCTACTGGCTACATCTACTTTGAGGAGTATTTTGGCGAGGCAAATCAGGTCTTGGATTTGGGAAACGTGACCGTTGTGGGTGTGGATAGTACCCTTCCAGACAATGATGAGGGCTACCTTGGAAGAGACAGATATCTCTGGCTCAACAGGAACCTTGGAAAAGTGGAAAAGAAAGATTTCCGAATAGTCCTAGTGCATCACCATTTAATCCCGGTTCCGGGAACAGGCATGGAGAGAAACGAGCTCATTGACGCTGGAGACGTGTTGGCGACACTGGTGTCCAACAAGGTTAACTTGGCACTCTGCGGACATAGACACGTGCCCTACACCTGGCAACTGGAAAACCTAATGGTAATAACTTGTGGAACCGCATGCACCGGATATGTGAGAGCCAGAATACCACAAGCCTACTTCATAATAGAAATAAAAGACAACTCTATGAAAATCACGCTGAAAGAAGTTGGTGGCAAAGAAAAATTCCTGAGAAGCATAAAATATTGAGCACCACCTAAACGCGTGTTTCCCGGGGAGTCATTTTTCAAGTTGCCTTTTTCCTGCAGCCTGTCGCAAGGTTCTTAGGTTCAATTTTTTCAAGGGATTGGTACTGTGGATTTTTTAGTATCATCAGAAATGCTTTTCGAGAAATAGCGGGAATAAAAATTGGGGCGAATGGTGCTACAGTTTTGTGAGAGAGTGGAAAAATTTTGCTTGCAAATTTTGTAGTTAACAATAAAAAAATGGGAAAATAGGGGAAGATTCTTCTCGTATTCCTCTTTCATGTCCATATCCCTTTTCGTCGCGTGCCTGACATTAATTCGCGTCTCCCGAAGATTCTTTCTGCTTTTTCTGGTTCAATGTTTCTCTTGGCCCTGTTTTGTTCTGCCGTTGTCTTGGATTTTTTCCTCATCTCTTGGTTCTGTCTTTTGGGCTTCTTCGGATGGTTCCCCGC
>JAHQXB010000104.1 GCA_029856435.1 Candidatus Jordarchaeia archaeon | reverse complement strand
GGGGAGCCGTGAGCCCCCGAACCAGCAGATGAGGAGATGGGCGTAAAGCCTACTCTAAACGCTGGAAGCCCCGTCCGTTAGGGCGGGGTAGTTCACCTGCCAAATCATTGCTTCTAGAAGGTTCCTAATGCTGAAATAGTCATAGTATGGCGGAATACTTGAGCATAGTTCCACTATGGGTTCATAGTTACAGTCAAGATTTTTCCTTAGGATATCTACTATACTGGTGATTTTCATTAGTTTGCCTACCTGTGGGAGGGGTGATGCAGAATCGTTCGATTTCGCCTCAAAAAGGGGTGTTTATAAGGCTTCTTTCACGATTTGGAGCCTTATTAGGGAGATGGAATCGAATAAATCTACATCACCCTGTGGGAGGTTTAGTTCATCAGGGTATGAAGGCACCCGAATTTTTCCACCATCTGCCCTGCGGATTCCACAATTTTTGGGCGACCTGTTTATACTTTTCTATTCCTTGGAGCGCATGAGTCGCTAGCAGTTTCCGGGGACCTCGTCTTTAAGTGGGTGGCTTCCCTCTATGCGTAATCGTTTGTTTCTCTCAAAAAAGGAGGCTTTACAGGGCTTCCTTCCAAATAAGCCTAAAAAAAGGGAGTAAGACAGGC
Source organism: Candidatus Jordarchaeia archaeon (assembly GCA_029856435.1). Taxonomy (GTDB): domain Archaea; phylum Asgardarchaeota; class Jordiarchaeia; order Jordiarchaeales; family Jordiarchaeaceae; genus Jordiarchaeum. The sequence continues at coordinate 6,199 of JAHQXB010000104.1, read as the reverse complement.
CAACCCTACACACAATTCATGCCAACAAACTACAAACTTACGACGTGGTCCCCTTGAAACCTACAGATAAACTCTTAAAAGAGTTTAATATGGATGATCTCGTACTGGATCGAATGACGATGATTAAAGGTTTTGTGGATAAGTCTACATTTCGTTTTTGCGGATGTAGTCTATTATTTCATCCATAGTCAGGGGCATTTTTCCTTCAAAGAAGTTTTTGATCCATTTTAGATATCCAATGCCATCCGAGCTTCGATGAGTTCTAACTAGAGATATGAGTAGCGAGATGCATGAAAGAACTTCTCCCAGTTTATAGTCCTTTTTTCCTGTTCTTTTTCTCAATATTAGCATTGCCTTCAAGCTTTCTGCAATCCATGAAGCCAGTGTCCCCTCTTCCTGTTCACCAAAATCAAGTAAACTGTAAAGAGATTTAATAACATCTCTATCCTTTAAAGCGGTGCAGTAATCTTCCCAATAAGCCAAAATGGCTCTTTCTATGGCAAAAAATATGTCCCAATAGTCCGACATGTCCCTTATCCTTACCCGTCTACGATCATTGATAACTAATTCACGAAGGGGAATGTTCAAATCTTCTTCAGTCAATTCATCCTTTTTGTTAACCAATAAAAACTGCACCTCCTCCAAAAATATTTTAAACCGTTCAAACTCTGCATCAAACTGGGCATCCAACTGAAGTATTTGCTGCATCCTCCCATTTTCTCTGAGACTAAACCAGACAATCCACTTCGTCTGCTAGCGGTTAGCAATAACACACACCCCCATCCTTAGCATGCTCCAATTCGTCACACCTTTTTGAGAGTTACTTTTATCCAAAGCTTCCTCCTCCCTGAGTATTCCTCGGTGGTGTTTGGCTCCCGCTTCACTGGGCAGGGCCACCGCCTTTTAGGAAATGAACATCTTCGCCTCTTCAGGCATTTTGTGTTCTGGGATCAGCCGACGGCGACGGGAGCACGGCTCAGCGCAGGTTACAATTTTGAGTCTCTTTAGCGGCCCAGTCACGTTCAGTCTCTTTTTTTTGGGCTGGTGGGCTGGCTTAGTTCTCGCCGGCACCCTTGTACCTGTGTGCTGGGCGTTACATTGCTTATTGTATTGTTTTGTATTAAATGTTTCTATTGTTGTTACTGGCGCAGAAATTTTTGGGCTTTGAGTGATTAGAGGGGTTCTTCAGGGGGATTCTTGGACGGACAAAATGCCTTAACAGAAGGATTCTATAAGTGGTGTGAACCGTTTTTTGGTGGGGATGATTTAGAAAAAAAATGTTGGGGGGAATGTTTGGTTATGGATTCTAATTTGTGGATGTTGTGTTGTTTTGTTGGATTAGGGTTGGTGTTTATTTTCTTTTTGTACTCTTGCTGTTTTTTCTATGAAGGTTAAAAGAATGTTTGCCAGGGCTTGAGTGTATTTTTGGTGTGTTGCTATTTTTCTTGTAGTGTTTATTGCTTCTTCTATTCTTCCATTTCTGGTGAGTACTTCTACGATCTTTTCTAGGGCTTCGTCTTTGGTGTAGGCGGGTAGAGTTTCTGCCAGCTCTAGGGTTTTATCTGGGTTGTTTTTTGCTATATGCCAAGCGCTTGTTTCGAGTATGGTTTTTTTATTTTTTTGGTTTGCACATTCCACAATTTTTATGAGTGGCTCCATTTTTCCCGATATTGCCAAGTAGTATGCTATTTCTTCTAGTATTTCTCCGCTTCTTCCCCAATTTTTTTCAACCATTTTTACCATTGTTTCGGGTTCGCCGCCCGCGAGTGTGAAGCGGAGGAGGATTATTGGAACACTGTCTTCGTCGAAAAATTTTACTATTTCTGGTTCTAACTCATGGAGGAGCATCGTGGAAGTTTTGCCTTTCGCTAGTCCCGCTACTATCACAAAGGGGTTTAAGAGGTATTCTGGGTCTGGGTGCTTTTCAATGATCTCTCTGAAGATTTTCTGTGTTTTTTCCACGTGCCCTTCTGAGGCATGTTTGTAGGCTTCAAAAAGTGTGGAGAGTAGTCTGCCCTCTTCAGGATCTAAGTGATTCTTTACAAGGTCTACGCAGCTTTTATCAGTAGACATTAAAATGTGCGCCATTAGGATATATGATTCGTATTTCCTATCCTCCTTAGATATTTTGGCAAATTCTTCGACTGCCTTTTCAAAGGCCTTTTTAGCTTGTTCGATTTTCCCATTAACAGAATGCGTAAGGCCCAATTTCAAAAGTATATTTAACCGTTCCTCGGCGTCATTCTCCTTCTCAATTAGCCTTTGAACCCACTCAGTCTCTCCCCTCATTCCAAAATAATATGCTAAATCTCTGAGAGGGAAAAATTCATAGGAGATTAAAGAGTCCACTAGTTCTTCAAATTCCCTTGTACAGCCTTCCTCAAATAGATGGATTAGGATCTGTAATACGGGCGAATCTGTTTCTTTAATGACTTCGGGGAGGAGGCTAATCACCTCATTGACTCTTCCAACTACAGGCATAAGAGTGAAGAGGCTGAATAGGGTGTTTATTTGTGCGTCTGACGGAATTTTGTCTATTATTATCTCAATAGCGTCTTTAATTTTTCCAGTCGCTGCGAGTACTGCGGCTATCCCTGTGTAGAGGGCTTCAATCTCATGCAGGACTCTGACCTTCCTAGCCTCTTTCATAGCCTCTTCCAAAATCCTCTTTGTGGAAATGGCCGCCCTAGATTTGTAGGCCTTTATAGCTACTGCGGAGAGCGCTAGCGTCTTTATAACTCCCAGCCCATCTCTGGCAGCCTTTAAGGCATTTTCCACACTATCTTTGACTAAAAATTTTAAGGTATTTTCCATGGTCTTCAGCTGGTCAAGCTCCGACACCAGTTTTACTACTTCCTCCAACTCCTTTCTCCCAGACTTGATCAAAGCAATAATTGCTGGCTCAAGAATTATTAGTACGTCTTTCTCATTCCCTCTAGCTTGACTAGAAAGAATTTTTCTGAAAAGATTCTCTTTGAACTCCCCCCTTTCCAACGCATCGGCGAAGATTACAGAAAGTGCAGCCTCACGCCAATTCTTATCCTGTATCTCTCCAGCAATGTTGAGGGCTCTTTCAAAATCCTTCTTAGATAGGCTTTGAACTACACCAAATAGAGACGCGGAAATCTCTGCAGCCAGGGGTATGCTCCTAGCTATCTTCAAAGCACTATCAATCTCTCCCCTAGCAGTTTGAAGCAAAGATATTTCGCGGAGAATTAGGGCTTGGCTTCTGATATCTGGAATCTCTTTAACATACTTAATAAACTCATCCATAAACTCAGGAAGTATGGCTGGTACTAGAAAAAGTGCTATTTCAGCTCGTCCCTCCCCCTTCATCCCCCTTAACTTTTCCATACCCTCTTTATAGAGTTTTGTTGCCTCTTCGTCACCCATTTTTTTAAGCTTGTAAGCATAAATAACTTGCATTAAGCCTTGAAAAGTTTCGGGTTCGATTTTCTCAATAATCTTATTAAAAAGAGACTTATTAAACTCCTTCTTTATGGCAGCAACAGAAAAAAGGCTAATTAAAAGGTACTCCCTCTCTACCTGTGTGAGTGTATCAACAATTTCCAAAATCTCGTTAACGGTGGTCTCGAAGAGTTTCCCCTCAAAATGTTCAAGACAATTAATTAGGGTTTCTGCTAACTGGTTATCGTCAAAAATATTGAAAGCTAAATCAAGGGCCTCCTCGCCCTTCCCTATAGATGCTAATTCTTCAGCTGCGTCCGAAATTATATCTTCATAATCCTCATCAGAAATCCTATCGGCAACACTCTGGGCTTCACCCAAAACCTCTTTATATCGTTTATCTTCCATCTCTGCCAAGGCAATTGCTACCTTTAATAAACCCTCTGCGCGGTAGTGGTTCTCCTCAAACTTTCGCAGGGCTTCCAGTGCCTCATCCACCCTTCCCGCCCTAGCAATAAGCCTAAACCAGTGAAGCAGCTCATAATTTCCAAACCTTGTGACAGCACACCTCACCCTCTCACCACTAATATTATAAATGTTCAGCACCTTCTCAACATTCTCATAAACACACTCTCCAATTTCTAAGAGATGCTCCAGAACAACATCATCATCCTTAATGCCCACAAAAATTTTCAAAGCACCCTCACAGTCGCCATTTGCAGCTAGGTAGGAAGCCAATTCCGATAAAACTTGCAGCCGCCACGCGGAGTCCGGTAATGCAGAAATAACCTTAACCGCTTCGTCCACATTTCCGATTTCTGTCAAGCCCTTAGCAAAACATCTAACCAGCCAAACCTTAACATGGCAACTTGGAATTGAGCCGATTAAACCAGAAAAATTCACGGCAGCCGTAAAAACGACACCAGCCACAAAACTAATTACTCCTTCAGACAAAATGATGTTGTAAAATACCTAATTCTTTCGAGATTATTTTTTCTATGTGGATATTAAAACTTTTGCTCACGAGGAACTTGTTAAAAATTGCTGTTTCAGGGTTTCTGACTGGCTTTTCCGGGGGGTTAAATGGGTGATTCTGGTGATTCCAAGGCAGAAATATGCCATAAAGGAAGGCTTTAAACCCCACCGATTCTTGAAGACATTGCAACCAGATCGCGAAAAAGACTTATTTTTTAACAAGTTCGGTCACGAAGAAGGCACAATTAACTAGGCGTTACCTATCGTGTGATATTCAGAGGAGTGTTCTAAGCCCTCAATGGGAGTATACTCGCAGTTGTTCCCGGAGTGAAAAACGCCCAAATACGCCCAGCAGAAGGGTGTTTGAGCCGAAAAACGTATAGCGCACGATAGGCGCCACTCAGTTAAAAGTGCCGAAGGAAGTGGCGATTCAGATTCCTTTGATTTCGCCTTTTCAAAGAAGCTTTTATACCTATGTCTTCAAAAAACTCTTAAAAGATGATTTTTGTAGCCTTCCCGCACAGAACCCCACCTTTGCATCCAGTTTAACCCCAATTTTTATACTCTGTGTAAAATTGGGAAAATTTTTCCAAAAAAGAAATCCCCAAAAAGGGAAGCGGCACTGAAACATATGATTCAGAGATAATTTTCCCCATTTAGGCTTAGTAGGGGAGTAGAATTACAATTTACACCACCTCAAGGCAGCCACGAAAGGAGGTACGCGAAGGATTCTGGGCGCAAAAAGTTTTAGGAGAAGTACAGAACAAAAGTTCGTCAGTCGATGTCGTCAAGGTTTAGGGTGAAAATTCCTGTTTTTTCGTTTTTCTTCGCCTTTTTCGTCATCTCCTCGATTATTTTTGAGGTTCTCTCACTATAACTCAATAGCTCATTTTTCAGCTCCGGGTGGTTTTCAATTTCAGGAAAGTCCTCCTCAACTTTAATTTCTTTTTGGTTTACGTGTTTAGGATATTGTACTGGTGAAGCACCCACAGAATCGACTATCTCCGGCCTCTTTAACCCCTCATCCTTCACCTGCACCAGTTCCACTAGAAAGACCCAGAGATCTCCGTAGTCGAAAATTAGCATAAGGTGGTCTCCGATGTCTCTGAAGGGCCTCGACACCATAATTTCATCTACATCGTACACAATTGTTTTGCGTCCCTTAGAGAACATTTTGCGCCACATTATGTCTACAAGAAGGAAGCCTTCTTCAATAGTCTCAAAGGCAATAGACGCCGCTGGCCAATCAATAGTGTCGTAAAATCCGAAGTGGTGGTCTGGAACTAGATTGAAGCTTTCCAGTATTGTGACTGCTAACTCATGCATCGTGTAGTATCCCGGAATCTTTATTGTACGGTATATACGCCTCTTTTTGATTCGGTAAACCCAACTCCAAACCAGCTGCACCTTAAAATAGTAGGAGCTACGAGCCCTCTTACCCATATAACCTTTATCAGACCTCTTTCCCAATTAAATAACCTCTCTAGTAAGTTGTAAGGTTAGGATGGTTGTTCATAACTTGTCTAATTTGGAATAGGAACTATTAAATAAGTAGTTGATTCACAAGTGATTTCTGATTGCGTTTTTACGGATAAGATTGTTTTGGTGCCTATTATTTTTATTCCCTCAGCGGAACACGTCCAAAAAATTGAAGTATTTGTTTGATTTTTAAGATTTTTTAGGGTGAATAACCACCTCATGCTCCTCCCATGTGGCTGTACAGGCTTTAAGAAGCCGCCCCGGTAGCCGCTGAGCCGAATAGGTAGAGGGAGTAACCACTAGCCTAAATGCTTTAATCATAGCTGTCCTGCACCCT
>JAHQXB010000133.1 GCA_029856435.1 Candidatus Jordarchaeia archaeon | reverse complement strand
TTAGGGCGGAAAGTGTATATTTTTCAACCCACTTAGAACAATTTGGGATTTTGCCCCTCATTTGGTGTCACCTCCTGAAGGGCTTTTGCATGTAAGAATATGGGGGTGACGCCTGCAAATTTTACGCCCATAACCCTGTTATATAAGCGTAAAACACGTTCTCAGCGAAAATTCCAAACCACTGGGAGGGGGAGGAAAAAATTTTTAGAGTATCCTTTTTGTGGAACAGATGTTAAGAAGGGAGAACCAGCTTGCCCTAAGTGCGATGGAGTTTTGATATGAAAATAAAGGAAAACGATTAATTTAAGCTACCTGTTTAACTCAACAGATAACATCCCAGAGCGTTATTAGATTGATGCAACTAAAATTCTAAAACAAAAAAGAAGTGGATAGAAGATTTTGCAGCGAGGGCATATAACCTTCACTTGCAAACCTTTCAAATCCTACAGTATCGCACCACACTTGGGACACGTAACCTGACCCGGAGCTATAGCCGAACCACAGAATGGACACGTAGTAACCTTTGATACGCGGGCTTCCCTAGGTTCTCCAGATTCTGGAGTGAATGACTCCCTTGGCACAGCGTATCCCTTTGCTGGTGGTCTTGCCCGCCTCCTACGAACGGCAGCTACAGCAGCTCCTAAAACTGCAATAGCCGCCACCACTCCGCCAACCAGCAACAGATAATTGAAAGACGGCTGTCCAATCAAGAGCAGCAAGGGCAGTAAATCCAGTCCTGGTGGCCCAAGACCAAGCGCGAAGTATGATAAGTGAGGCACCTGAACAATTACCACATTGTTAACTTTGTCCACTGTGGAGGGTAAGCTCACCCAGTCTGAACCATCCCAAATGTAGACCACCAGTCTACCCGCTTCGTCATCTGTGAGTCCCAGCACATCGTAGTGGAACCTCAGCGTGAGAGGCATAGAAGCGTTGCACTCCAAACGCAGATATCCCAGAGGTGTGACGCCAGATGGGGGGTTACTACCGGGGGGTTGAGTGTCGTTCCACACTGTGAAGATTAAAGGACCTGAAGCGTAACCAGCCACCTCCAAACCCGCCACCTCCGATAAGTCCACATTGAACCCTCCCGAGGAGATTACAAGACTCTGATTGCAGAAGGACAGAGGGGTACCGATAAGGTTAACACCGCTTGAGAACAACAGAACACTGCCTGAGAACGACCAAATATTATATGATAAGCTGGCTGTAGCGGCTGGTAATTTCACTGTTCCTGACTTAGTGGCCACAAGCCCATAACTTATGGTCACAGAGCATCCTGGATCTATCTCCAAATTAGTTACATTCGTACTCCCCCAAGAGAGGTTAAACATTTCAATTGGGTAAGAGTCCCAAATACTAACATTTACCTTTGAGAGACCAAGGTTTTTTGCAGTTATACTTACATTCACGTAGCTCTCTTCGGAAACAGTGACGGTATCAGGAGTCTTGGAAACCTCAATGAAGCAGGGCATATCTTGAGACAGAAATCCGGGTAAAACAAGAAACAGACCCATTCCCATTACATTAGATACCACTCCCTCATCATAGACTAGCATGAATTGACAACTGGGGAAGAATCCACCGGTAAAAAAGTTCTGTATTGCGTTCGGAATTGTTGTAAAGTTTATAGTTTTCGCCGATCCGACACTTATGTTTCCCAGATCAAAATAAACCATGCCAGTAGAATCATTATGAACTAAGGTGACATTCGAGTCAATAATTGGTGTATATGGATATAGTTTGATGTTTTCCGCCGTGTCTGTGCCATCGTTTCTAACAGTAAGCACTATGGAAAATAATTCTGGTTGGCTGCTCCAAGGTGAAAACTCAGCTGTGGTGACAAGAAGTGGGCTGTTTATACTACCCACTCCCACCTCAAAAGTATTTGATAAAGAATATGGGTAAAGTTCTTTAGCACCGTTTGCTTCGCGTGCCCAGTTGATTTGAAATATTCGTATACTTGTTTTTCCAGTGTTTTTAGCTGTGATATTAATATTATGCGTGATTGTTTGTCCTGGATCTAGTCTATCGGTAATGTATTCGTCTATGGTTGCGCCATTATTCCATATGTAGCCGTTGGTAAAATTCATAACTGTAGCGTTACTCACCTGTGCCCCTATGGTTATGTTGTATGCTGTTGCCATGCCCACGTTTTTTATTTTCAGCGTAAGATTAGCAGTGGTGCCCGGATTTGGAATAGCGGGGCTGATACTGTAATTTAGGACCGCCACATTCGGCAACGATGTTTCTGTTTCCAATCTGTAACTCACATTCAGATCCATTATATTTAACGGTCCACTCCAGTTCCCCTCGGAAACAGTTGTTGGGCTAGATTGTGCTGTTGATGGATAGCAATCCAGAATTTTGGCTGTAACAGGAAGAGTTAAAGAAATATATGTGCCTTGGGATAAGGTTATGTTACTTCCGCTTGGAGGCTGTATCAACGTCCTTAAACTGTATACGTAAGGGTAACCACTGCCTGTGATATGGCCATCAAAAACCGCAAACAATTGACTACCAGACATCCAGTCTGTCATACCTAGCGAGAATGAGAATACATCGTATATGGCAATTGTTTTTGTTATGCTATCTGGGTTCTGGCTAATAATGTTTACTACTGAACCTGCTGGTAAGAGGTTTCTGACTTGGGTGTAAACTTGATTTGGATCCTCAGAGCACATAAGGGCGACTGACCCAACAGTAATATTTATGGCCCCTTCCCCACCAATAATAAAAATATTAGGCATATATTGGTTTTGTATGTTTTGAGAAATTTTGTAAAAGTTTAGTCCTAGTAAACTCTGAAGTTTTGTTTTAAAATCATTGAAAAGAGTTTGCAGTAGATTATTACAAGTGGTGTGGGCTGTGTCATCTGTACCGTTAATAACAACAAATATACTTGCGGTTATTATACTGGACTGGGCAAATGTTGGATATGGAGCGGTTGCGTTTATCTCACTTGGCAAGATGGGTACTTGTAGACCTATCTGAGCCAGATAAAGGTTTGGCGTAGCTGAAATGTTCTGAGGGTCAAAGAAGCTCTGGTTAAACTGGCTAAACGCAAATACAGTGGTTTTTCTGTCTAGGGCTGAAAGCTCTACAATTAAACTCTGAGATGTTAGGTTATCTAGAGTTGGTAGTTTCGCGGCATTACTCTGATGGGTTATAGCGGGTATTGTAATTGGATTTTGAGGGTTTGTAGAAAGGCTGAGTAAAGGTATTGCGAGTGCTAGTAGTAGTATCATAGTCAGAATTCCCTTTTTCCTTTCCATTCCCATCAATCCCTTTTAGGTTTTTTAATTTAATTTCTGCCTTTTTTCTTATTTGAATTTTTGGTTAATTTCTAATTTTAAAGAATCATTGGGCATAAAAAGTTTTTGGTGCACTTTGAGATTTGGGGATTTTTTGGGGGGCAATTCCCCTAGGGAAAGGAGCTTCCGGTTCCCCATGGGAATAAGCCTCATTAAGGCTCCTTTCTGGAAAAAGGAGGAACAATAAAGGAAAGAGAAACACAAAGGAAACCGGGCTCCAAAAAACAAAACCAACCAGCAAGCAACTTACAATAAAAACTTTTTACGCCCATGATTGTTAGTTAAAATAAGAATTAAATAAAAAGATTGTGAGTTAGAAATTTTTAAAAATAAATTAGAAGTTATAGCGTCTTTCTTGAGGGTTGTTTTCTTTTTTTGGGGTTATGATTTTTTTTCCATTCTAATGAACTTGTTAAAAAATTGTTGTTTCAGGGTTCTGGTTGGCTTTTTCAGCGGGTGTAAGTGGGTGATTCTGGGAATTCCACGGTAGAAATATATTATAAAGGAAGGCTTTGCACTACACGCCCTACCAACCCTTAAAGGCACTGCAAACAAACCGCGAAAAAGTTTTATTTTTTTAACAGGTTCCATTCTAGTTCTAAGTATTCGTTGCTTTTGTGGTCTTTTGGGTTTTTGAGTGTGAATACTTTTAGTGCGTTTTGTTCGGTTTGTGTGGGGTCTATTACTATGGCTATGGCTCTGGGGTTTAGTATTTGGAAGGATTTTTTGTGGGTTTCTATGTCTGTGGGTGAGAGGAATACTCCTAGTCCGGGGTGGGAGTGGTACCAGCCGCATATGTGTTCTCCTTTTTCTTCGTCTAGTTCTAGTTTTTCGAATACTTGGAAGTGGTCTTCTAGGAAGTTGACGTAGACTTCGCTGCCTTCGGTTACTGGTATGGTGCGGTTCACCGTGGTTGTTTTTTTGGTTGTGGCTCCTATGAGGAGTCCGATGACTTCTCTGGTTTGTTCGGGTTGGCAGAATTTTTTGGCGTGTTCGAACATTTGGTCTAGGCTTTTCTGAGTTATTTGCACTGTTATTTCTGTGGGTTTCACTTTTATCGTTGGGATTTTCAACCTTATTTTTTGAGCTACTTTTTCGGATGGTTTTTTCTCTGGTTCTTCTTTGGCTTTGGTTTTTGGCTTTGCTGGTTTTTTGACTGTGAGTTGTTTCATTTTTTTACCGCAGTGTGGGCATTTTACTGTTTTCATTTTTTGTACTTCTCTTTCTGGGTATAGTTTTATTTTGCTGCAGTTGGTGCAAATGTATGCTAGGTCCTTCGATTTTTGGGTTTCGGGCTCTTCAACTATATCGGATTTTTCTTTTTTTGCCACTTCTTTTCTCCCTCATCCCTCTTCTGTGGCGTATTTTTTGGTCCATTCTTTGGCTTTCTTTTCGAATTTTTTGTAGTCTTTTCTTAATTCTATACCCGCTTCTAAGTTGAATGGGTCATTTGGGTTTACCACGTACAAGGGGTATTGGTTGTTCTCTGCTTCCCTTAACTCCAACATCATTTCCAAGTGTTCCACTACCGTTGGTAGGAAAATGGTGGGTTTCCAACCACCCAATTTTCCTACGTTGTCCCAGTTTATTAGTGAGTGGCAGACGTTGCTTCCCCACTTGTATTGTCTGTCGAAGCCAATGTTTGGGTGCCAAATTTTTGTTAGGAATTTAACTATTGGTGGTTTCATTGGATACTCCTCGGTTAGTTCTATTCTTATTTTGAAAACTCCACCCTCGTAGGGTGTATCTGGTTTTCCCCTTATTTTAACCTCGTATCTTCTGAGGTCGTTTTCAAGTATTTTCCATTCTAGGTGACTTTCACCTGGTGGGAATTCCTTCATCATTCTTTTAAATTCGGCTACCAGCCTCTTCTGACTTAGCATTTCGTTCATAACTTTTTCCTTCCATTTTATTTATTTTGAGTCGGACAAATATTTGTTTGTCTGATTTTAGATTAGTAACACGCAACAGGTCATCATTCAGTATATTTCCAACTTTTTGATTTAGGAAACCATTTTTTGTGGGGTCAAATACGATAATATACGATTTAGTGATTAGGGTTTCTTGGGGAGTGAAACCTCTAAGTCTGTCGAAAAATGAGGAGAACTTTTCATTTTCTTTTATGTGAATATCTAAAATCTTGGGCTTTTTAGAGCAAATGGGGCATTCTGGATCGACCTTTAAATCATCGGTGTAAAAGTATCCAGTTAATCCGTTGTAAACTGTAAGGCTTGGTGTTTGAAAACGGTTTGATTCCTGTAACTTTTTTAAACTGTCCTTTTCCCTTTTTTTCAATTTTTTCCGATTTAATAGGTGTATGATTTTTAATACTTCCTGGGCTTGAATGGCTCCGATAACCGATGTGACTGAAATAATGTTGGGAACTTTATACATTATTATGTTTTTTATCTCCTTTTCAGATAGTGGCTTGAATCCATACTTGTTTGCTACACTGTTGGCGATGTCCAGTACTTCTGAAACATCCTCCAAACTGGTTTCGCTCGGCTCTCTGTCATGCTCAGTATAAAAAGTGTTTAAGGCAATCCAAGCACAATCTTGCTGCTTTCTAGGCTCTCCTATCAGGGTGCATGGCTCCACGGATCGGGTAACCTCCTTAAAAGAGTAACCTCCACAGGAGAGGCAAGCAGTCTTGCCCGGGAAAACTGTTTGTACCCGTCCCAAATATCCCTCGGTTCCACTGTCCACCAATGGTTTTTTCAAAAGTACGCATATCTCATTAACATAATTCCTGCTGATTCTATTATCCAAGCATCCCAAAACAACATCAGCATCCTCAAAAACTTTCGTTGATACATCCTCAATTCTAGCCTTGAACTCTCGAATAGTGACTAAAGGATTAAGGCTCTGTATAAATTTTTTCGCTGCCCACACCTTCGGTTTCCCCACATCTCCAGCTCTAAATGAGAGCTGACGGTTCAAATTAGAAATCTCGACTACGTCTGGATCAATTATTGTGATGTTACCCACACCTGCAAGAGCCAGATTTTTAAGTACTTCACATCCTGTTCCCCCAACTCCCACAATCAAAACTGAAGATGAATCCACTACATCTTGGTCCCATAAACTTAGTCTTTTCTGTCTCTCATACATTTTGTACGCTAGTTCCGCGTCACCATCCGTCATGAAATATCTATCCACCTTCAATTCGGTCAGGAACTATCATTAAAATGGCGTTTTCAGGAATATCGTAGTCGTTGAATTTTTTATCCGGATTTAGTTTAACACCCTTATGCAACAGAGCAATAGCGACGTCATCTGGAATATCGAAAGCGTTTTTAGCTGCCTCTATCACTTCACCCACGGAAGCATACTTATTAACATATTTTGTTTTCTGATTTTTCCCAGGTGGCAACTGAGGATCCTTGAAAGTGACTTCTATGAGCTTAGTCTTCTCCATCACACCACCTCCAAATAAAAGTAATTAAGTCATAAAGATTCTTACCTTATCAACTATATATTTTTATTGATTAAAATTTAAGGCGCTATGTTTCTCGTTAGTGAAGTTTTATAGAAAGTAGTAGGGACT
>JAHQXB010000143.1 GCA_029856435.1 Candidatus Jordarchaeia archaeon | reverse complement strand
TCCTGCTTCTAAGGTTTTCATCGGCTCTGTGTTCATTGCCCTTTTTAGGCTTCCACCTCACTCCATTCCACCTTAGCGGGGGCTGTGCCACCAGCCCGTTAACCTCGCCTCCATGGAGGCTATAGACTTTCCAATTAATTTTTTCCTTTTCGCTTTCAGAAAGTATGGTTTTTTTCCGCCTTTTTTGGGAAAAGAAGCCTTAAATAACCCCGGTTAAGGATAGGTTTAGGAAAAAATTAATGAGAGACTCTATAGCTATTTTTAAGGCTCCGACGGCGCCGGCGTTTAAACTTATTGACCATTCGTCCCGCGGTTAAAACCGTAGGCTTTCTTGTCGCTGCGACTTGTAAATAAATAGTATTTTTTGTTTTTAATTAAAACTATAGATTAGCTTGCGAGGGTATACTCTAATCGAGTGTTAAATATTTGATGATAAGATTTAATAGAAATTTTCTGCTTTATTTTTATATAAGCAGTAGTTTGGGGCTTTTTGGAATGATTCATAGTTTCTACTTGTTTAAGAAAAGCGGTGAGTGTGTAATCTATAGATCTTATGGAGAATCTGAAATTGATGAAAACCTTGTCTCAGGATTTTTGGGGGCGGCGTTTTCTTTTGGAAGTAGGGTTAGTGGGCGGGATATTGAGAGTGTATTTTTGAAGGATAAAAAGTTTGTGTTCCTGGTTAAGGATAATCTTATTTTTGGAGCATATGCAGATGAGAATGACACTGTTAAAGAGGAGCTTGAAATCATCAGAGACGAGTTCATTAGAACCTATGGAGACTTGGAAGGCTGGGACGGAGACCGAGACCGATTCCTAGACTTTCTACCAAAACTAGACAATATAATTGGTTCGTCAGGGAAAAAGGCTCCCCATACACTACTAGACAGTTTTATACAAAAAATACAAACCGGAGAAAGATGGGCAATAAAAGAATCATTAGACAGATGGATAGAATCCTTGAAAGAAAAAACTAGGAAAAGTGAGGAATAGCTTTAGCCCCAATTGCGGGAAGGAGTAGAAATAAAGGCAATGAAACTTCAAAATGGTAGATACCACACTCCCAGAAGTAATAAGTTCTGGATTTTGAACCTCTTTTTATGCTTCACTTTTCGGGTCTAACAATTAGATACCCTTTTTCTATGAGCCAGTGGTGGAACTGGTAGGTGGTGTATATGCAATCGGTTTTGCAAATATTTCTGATTCTCTCGTATTCTTCCGAGCCTTCTTCATGCTTTTCCAGTTCTAGTTGAATCCGGCATTTTACATCTTTGCAGAATTCTCTTCTCTTATAATCAATGTATCCGGGAATCGGCATGATTTTTCCCACCACATTTTTGTTTAATCAGTTTTTAGTCAATCTTCTAATGGTTTTAAATAAAATTATCTATCTATTTTTAGTATCGCTTTCTCATATTTTATTTCTTTGCTCTGTTCTTACTCTCACCCTGCAACATGTTTTTGTAACGTTTACATTTTTTGGAAGCACAGCAAATGGACTATTTCTTTTGCGTATTTTACCATGTCTTCTATGTTTATGCTTTCGTCCGCTCCATGGAAGTTGGATAGAAGATCACCTACCCCCATGATTGCTACATCATGTCCTTTTTCTGCCACGTATCCCATATCTGTGGCTCCCGCTGCACCCAAGTAGCCGACATCTAGGCCGGTTACATGTTTTACTGCTGCGGCAAGTTTTTTGACTATTGGTTTTTGGGGTGAGACTTTTAAGGGTTTGTAGGCTCTCAACACATTGGTTTCTATTGCGAGGGCTTGGCTCTTCTTTCTTGCGGCTTCTACTGTTTCCATGAATTCAGCTACTACCTCTTCCTCTTCTTCTTCGGGTATGTATCTGCGGTCTATTGAAAACCGGCATTCGCTGGGAATGATGTTTTCTTTCACTCCTCCCTTTATCATGTTTATTGAGAAGAGGGGCATCATTTTGTCACCGTAGGGTGTGGGTAGACCCGGTACTTCAGACCTCCTCTCCATAACTTTCTCTTTAAGTTTTAGGAGTTCTTCAAGTACTGGTACGGTGTTCTCAACTGCATTTATGGCAGTCCAGAAGGCCATGGTGTGCGCCGACCTGCCCTTAACTGTAACATTGAAAACAATGCTTCCCGCAGTCCCAATACCTATTATTTGATGTACAGCCTCCCCACAAATTACATCTCCCTTAACGTATCCTTGATCAACAAGGTAGTAGACTCCGGGATAGACACCGATTTCTTCATCTGTACACATAACACAATTTAGGTTGTAGTTGGGTTTTAGGTCGAGTTCGTTTATTACTTTTAGGGCGAGGAGAACTGTGGCTATAAATCCTTTCATGTCGCCGGCTCCCCGCCCGTAGATTCTTCCCTCCCTAACAATCCCTTGAAAGGGGGGAACACTCCACTTCTCCTCTACTGGCACCACATCAGTGTGAGCGTAGAAGGTTATGTAAGGCTTATCATTTCCAAAAACCTTGTTAGCTACAAGATTCACTCTTGGACCCTCTAAGGGCACTGGAATCCTTTTTACTTTTTCTTCGGGCACGGTTACTCTCTCGGTTTCAAAGCCTAGTTTGGCGAATTGGGGTTCAAGATACTTAACAATTTCTTCATAATTGTTTCCAGGAGGCACAACTGTCTTAATCTTGATTAAATCTTTTAAGATGTCTACTGCTTCGTCTGCAAAATTTTCCACGAGGCTAAAAGCTTCGTTCTCACTCAAGACTGCACGCCTCTACTCAACAAATTTACCTGATAAGCTCAACATTTTGAGAAAACTTGACTATAATTTTTGTCAAGTGGTGGCTATTTAAACGCGTTTAATTTCGTTATTGCTTCAAAAATATTATGCATTGTTCTTCTATATATCGGTTAGCATTCAACTTTCTTTCCGTCGCCTGTCTAAGTGGGTAGACTCCCCTCTTTTTTACCTCTTGACAGATTAGCAGTCACTGGTTTTTCTTTTTGGGGGGTTAGAAGGTTAATTAAAATTATTGTGGAAAATGCTTCTCCCTTCCCAAGTATGGTTACGAATCGCATATAAAATAGAAAAAATAAACAATTGTGTGGAATGCTGGATAATCTATGTTTACAGTTAAAAAATTAGTTTACTTGATCATTGGTTAATTTTAGATTGAGAGTTTTGCGAATTCCTTATTGTTCCGGAGAAGCTCGTAGAGGCTTTTTTGGTAAATTTCTAGCGGTAGTGATTCTTTTGGTTCGTTTGATTCGTTTTCTGATATTTTTTCGCTTATATTATAGATTTCTTCTGCTAGTTCTTCTGCAAGTTTTTCTTTGTTTTTGTACGCTTCTTCCAACTCTTTGTTCTCTATTTTTTTTGAGGTACTTAGGGCCGCAAAGAACCCTATTAGGATGTTTTCAGTGTCTCTTTTGATCTGCTCCTTTGTTATGGGTGGAGCTTTGTTGTAGTTTGGTACAAATAGTTTGTAGTTTGATTGGTAAAACTTCTGAACTATCCCATGTTTTTCCACTTCGGTTTTTTTCACTGAGATTAGACCTGCTTCTTTTAACTGTTTAAGGTGATATAGTGTGTTTGCCTTGTTTATGTTCATATGTTTAGAAATTTGGGTGAGAGTCATAGGTTCTTTTGAGAGTAGTTCCAGGATTCGTTTTTTGAAGTTGTCGGATATTAGTTCGATTTCTTCAGGCTTTTCGGTTAAAAAAATCTTTGATTTTGGGGTTGTGTTACTCACAATGGTCCCTACTTTGGAGAGATAGTCATTCTTGTTCATAAAGTTATCGGCTATTAATCGGTAGAAAAATTTATATTGGTTAAAATATTTTTACTAATTAAAAATTTTTTATCGAACACAGGGGTGGTTGAAGTGTCCAGAAAGATAAGAGTGGGAGTAATAGGTGTTGGAAATTGTGCCTCAGCGTTGGTTCAGGGCGTTTACTTTTATCAGAACGCGGAAGATGATGATCAGATTCCGGGACTGATGCACGTAAACTTTGGAGGCTACCACATTAGCGATCTGGAATTCTCAGTTGGTTTTGACGTGAATAGACATAAAATAAACAGAGACCTCTCAGAAGCCATACTTGCTCCCCCAAACTGCTGCGCCAGGTTCGCACAGGTTCCCCATTTAAACGCAGAAGTTTTGCCAGGACCGATACTAGATGGGGTTGCGCCTCATATGCGTGAATCGTTCTACTGCTACTCTGATAATATAAAGCCAGTAGATGTCGTTGATGTTCTTAGGGAGACGAAAACCGAAGTCCTGGTCAACTTCTTACCGGTAGGTAGCACTCAGGCAACTAGGTATTACGCTCAGTGTGCCCTTGAAGCCGGAGTTGCCTTTGCAAATTGTATTCCAGAGTTCATCGCTTCTGATCCTATGTGGGCCAGTAGATTCGAAGAGGTAGGTTTACCAGTTGCCGGCGATGACATTAAAAGCCAGGTGGGGGCGACGATAGTTCACAGGGTTCTCACACAGCTTCTAATTGACCGAGGGGTGAAGATTGATGAAACCTACCAGTTAAATATTGGGGGAAACACGGACTTCGAAAATATGACTGTGGAAGAGAGGCTTAAAACCAAGAGAATCAGCAAGACCGAAGCAGTTACATCGCTGGTTCCCTACAAGGTTCCTGTGAGAATCGGTCCCAGTGACTATGTTCCCTTCCTCGGTGATAAAAAAATCTGCTACATTTTTATTAAGGGACGCAAATTCGGAAACCAGCCTGTAAGCATTGATTTGAAGCTATCTGTGGAAGATTCACCCAACAGTGCGGGAATGGTGATAGATGTTGTGAGAGCTGTCAGATTGGCTCTGGACAGAAACATTAGTGGGCCCCTGATAAGCATTTCCTCTTATGCCTTTAAACATCCACCGCAACAATTTCCAGATAGTTTAGCCCGAGAACTAGTTGAAGAGTTTATTCAGGGCAAAAGAAGGAACTAACTCAAACCTTTATTTTTATACGTTTCAGTGGGGGCTATAATGGGTCTGCTAAATTTTTGTGGGGTTGGAGGCGTTGGAGAGTGAAGATTAGTAAAGCGGTTATAATAGCGGCCGGTCCCGGCAAAAGGTTGATGCCCGTTACTGCTAGTATGCATAAGACTCTCATACCGGTTGCCGGGAAGCCGCTTATTTCACACATTCTTTCATCGGTTAAAGAGTGGGGTATCTCCGAGGTAATAATGGTTGTGGGGTACATGGCCGAAACAGTAAAATTTTTTGTGGGCGACGAAGCCTGCGGGCTTAAAATAAGTTATGTTTACAATCCCAACTATAATAGGGGGAACGGCGTCTCTGTGCTTTGTGCAGAAAAGAAAGTAGACTCTGAACCCTTTATATTGCTTATGTCCGACCACCTTTTTGACATCGATATTCTGGGTGAGATTATTTGTAAAGATGAATTTTCATTATGCGTGGATTCCCAGATGCAGCATCTACTAAATCCTGATGAGGCTACAAAGGTGCTAATGGATCAGAACAATTATATTTTAGACATAGGTAAGAATTTGCAATCGTGGGACGCCGCTGATGTTGGGATATTCCTGTGTGAACCAGTAATTTTTGACGCTCTAAAAATTCTGGGGAGGAAAAGGCGTAGGGTAACCCTAACGGATTCTATAAAATTTCTGGTTAAGGATTACGGTTTTCCCATCAGAGGTTTAGATATCTCTGGGAGCTTCTGGCTGGATATTGATACACTAAATGATCTCAACTATGCGAATAGTATTCTTGGTGACTTGGATGCCGGAGAAGTGGGATGGTATAGTTTCTCAGTACGTTAATAGGAGGCTTTCGAGATCCTTAGCGTCGTTTCTGGCTAGGCATCCAAAGGTCACGCCAAACATGGTAACAATGATAGGCACCCTAGTAGCTTTAGCTTCTGGATTGTTCTTCGCCCTAGAATTTGCTTGGCTGGGTGGAATTCTTGCACAGTTATCCTCAATAATCGATGGCATAGATGGAGATTTAGCCAAATTGACCCGCCGGATGACCCCCTTTGGAGGATTTCTAGACTCCATATTAGATAGATACGCTGACTCAGCAATATTTATGGGAATGACCCTTTACGCATTTAAACATGAAGGAGGGCAACACACTATACTCATAGGATTATTCGCCATATTAGGCTCCATCCTAGTTAGCTATACTCGCCTTCTAGCAAACAATATCAGCAAAACTTTTTTTGAGGGGAAAGTCGCACACTACCTGGCTAACAGAGACATAAGACTTTTTGTGGTAATGGTCGGCTCACTTCTAAGCGTGATAACCTCAACTCTGGTGCTTTACACCCTGCTAATCATTGTAGCAATAACCACTATAACTATCATAATGAGAGCAATTGAAATTTATAAAAAAATAAATGTTTCAAAAGGAGTAGAATCAATTTAGCAAGAAGCAACAAATTAAACACAAAAAATAAAGAGGTGTAAAAGGGATAAAATGTGAAGCATAGTCCCATCATCTTAACTGGCGCATAAACAATTTTGATTGCTATATAATTGATCTCTGAAGATATGGGAGCCCCAAACCACTATGCGTCAAGAAAAATTTCTAAAATAAAAAATCTTGTGAAAATGTTGATGCAAGTTTGAAACCGGTTTTGACGAGTTAGGACGGCGATGAAGAAATTTGATCTTCACATCCACACATGTTATTCTAAACATGAAAGATGGGGATTTGACTGCTTAAACACTCCAAAAGAGATGGTTGAAGCAGCAATTATGGCAGGGCTTGACGGAATAGCAGTTTCAGACCACAACACAACTAGAGGAGGTTTAGTTGCAGCTAAAGTTGCTAGAGAAATAAAAAAAGATTTTTTGGTAATCCCCAGTTTAGAAATTAAAACCAAAGAGGGAGACATTTTGGCACTGGGGGTGCTAGAAGAGGTCAATATAAAAAGTAGGACTATTACCGCAGATGAAGCTGTAGAAAAAATGAGAGAAATAGGAGCGGTACTGATTGCTCCTCACCCCTACAGTCGTGAAGGAATCGGTGAAGCCCTAGTTGAAAAACTCGCATTTGACGCAATAGAAGTATTTAATTCTAGAATGCTCTCACGTCACAATAAAAAAGCGAAGGAGTTGGCGTTAAAGTTGGGATTACCCATGATTGCCTGCAGCGATGCCCATATCGCGGACGATGTTGGAAATGCGATTACCGCTATAAATACTAATGGGCTTTCAATAGAATC
The DNA here is from genome assembly GCA_029856435.1 of Candidatus Jordarchaeia archaeon. Taxonomy (GTDB): domain Archaea; phylum Asgardarchaeota; class Jordiarchaeia; order Jordiarchaeales; family Jordiarchaeaceae; genus Jordiarchaeum. The sequence goes on along the minus strand of JAHQXB010000143.1, from coordinate 62,413 downwards.
CGTGAAAAATGCTTTAAGGGAGGGCGAAACTCAAATAGTTAAAGAGGAGCGTTCAAGAAATCGGGCAAAAGAACAGTATTTAAAGCTGTATCTCCTTCTAGGAAAAATAAGGCCTCCCCCCTGTGAAAAGTCGAACCGCATATTGCAAACATAATTTAAAAAAATGTCAGGACAAAAAAGCATCTGTGAATATCTTCATGTAAGTGGATTGGAGTGGGGGAAAATATCAAACATTCTAAAAAGAGAGGATGGGGGGCATTTAACTTGTGAGTTGCTTGAATTCACTCATTTTCTGCTATTTTGTTGCGCGCAGAAATTTTTGCATATTAATGGGAGTATTGTTTGAGGTAGCCCTCAATGTATTTTTTGACCTTGTCTGCGGGTTGGTAAACGCCGAAGTGTCCCTCGCAGAGTATGTCTGCTTTTTGGTTGATTAGTTTTTTCATAGACTCTCTGTACTTTTCAATGTCTGCCCCCCAGGCGGGTATGAGTGGCCCGTGAATGTCTTGGCCAAAAAGGACGCGTTTTCCTTTCACATCTACCACTACAGATATGCTTCCGGGGGTGTGTCCAGGTGTCCATATGAGGTTGAATTCAAGTTTGCCGAACGTGATTCTGGTTTCTGGTTGATTTAACTTTATATCTATTGGGCAGGGTTCAAGAATTATGCCATAGGCTTCGGCTCCTGTTAGGAATCTTTCTCCTTCCTCTATGCCTTTTGCGTCCAACTCGTGGGCTATTACCTTGCATCCATAGTTTTTTCTAAATTTGGCCGCTCCACCTATGTGGTCTACGTGTTTATGTGTGAGTATTAAGGCTTTGAGATTAGTGAGGTCAAATCCTAGTGAGCCAGCATTATCTACCAGCAGATTGTAGCTGGGTCCCGCGCCAGAATCTATTAAAACAAGCGTGTCTTTTCCACAGTCAACCAGATACACACTACAATCAGCGCTGTGTGTAATATCTGAGCCTCCAATGAGGTATATTCCTTCATAAACTTCATGCGCCCTATTCACATATGCCACCTCGCGAAGGAAAAATTGTATCTATGCTAACTTGTTACCTTACATCTCCATACTTTATTTTTCTCTTTATTTTTGGGTGAATTTGCTTTTTGCGACTCATAATTTGGAGAATGGGCATAAGCCCTAATTTAACACCCGTCACAAAGTTTTGTAATTATTTGTATTGAAATATGAAGGTTATGATTGTTGAGTGTTACTGTTTCCTTGTTGCATTGTGTTATACTTTATTTGCTGGTTTTGGGTGAGATTTGTTTTGCTGGTACCCCTGCCCAGAAGGTGTATGGGGGAATCTTTGTGTCTCTGGGTACGTAGGAGAATGCTCCCACGACTGCGCCTTCTCCTATTTCTGCGCCTGGAAAAACTACGCTATTTACTCCTACTACTGCTCCGTCGCCAAGTTTTATTTTTTTGAGGTAGAGGTTGTCGCGGTCGGAAATGTGAGGTATTAGGAATGAGTTCGCTCCAGCTACTGCACTAGTGCCCATTTCTATAAGGTAGGGATCAGATATTTTGTCCGCTGTGGCTCCCGGACCCATTTTGGCCTTTAGGCGTTTGTAGACGAAGGTGTTAAATAGGGTCTGGCCTAGGGGGGGTTTTCCCATAAAATAAATTGCGGCGTTTGTCAGTGAAGCGTTAATTAACCAGTTTCTAACTGTTTTGTTCCTCATGTCAACTGGGTGGAGTCCTTCCTCTACTGGTTTTAACTGGGCTCTCACCACTATGAGAATGACTAGGTTGAAAATCCATTTGGTCATAACGTAGTAGAGAGGCGTTAACCCAATTAGGACGTAGAGGGGTAAATTCAGATAATTAACCATAAAGTATGAGGCTAACATTATGGGAATTAGGCTTATCACTCCAGAAATTATAATAGAAGCAGCCAGCCTTCCAACTACCCTAGGCGGATTTTTGAGTTTCTCTTTTTCAATTTTGTGCATTTTTCAAACCTCCAAAATTTCTTGGAAACAATTATTCTAACTAGAAAAATAATAAGAATACCTAATTATTAGGAACACCTTAAACCTCCAAAAAAATGTACTATTACAGTGCTTTTCCACCAAGGTTTATTTGATTTTCGTAGAGCTTACGCAAAATAAAATAGTGAAGGGATAAAAACTCTGAGGAGCAGTCTATAAACGTGCTTGAAGGCTTTAAAACCTGTCTCGCCTGACAGAGACTTTACAGGAATCGTTGGCGGGAAGGCTTCCAACTCCTAATCGCGGGGAGTGCCAATACTGCATTATTCTAGGGAACGGAAGAATTCTTCTATATCTGATTCTAGGGAGCCATGTTTTTGGTACAACTTGTGGATTTCGGGGAGGAATTCTTTAAATATTCCAATGTTACCATCCCATTTATCCAAAATCTGTGCATACTTTTGATTGAAGGCCTTTTCTATTTCAATTCCAAATTTTTTAGCCTCATCTTCTGTATCGCCCGCAACTACAACTATCACAGTTTTGGAAAAGGTGAAGGAGAGTTTCATTTCGCCTATTGTTATGTTGATTGTGGTGAGGTCTCCAACATTCTGTCTAGCCATTTCTGATAGTGCTGAAAAGAGCCCGCCCAGTAACACAGGATCCCCCTGTGCCAGCTTAAGCTTTTCGAAGGTAACATTTAGGAGGGTTTCTCCCGTATTTTTGAGTATCCAAACCGCGTGAATCAACTAGTTTTCCTCATTAACATTTATTAGGAACTCACCACAAAAATTTTCGCCTAAATTAGGAGTTTACCCCATCTACCAGCTGGTTTAACACTCCCGCCGTGAGTTCGGTGAAATAATATTTACCTAAATGTTTTTTAAACCTTTTGCAAATACATATTTATTACAATAATTTATAAAAAAACTTTATCATCATAAAAATATACTTTTTTTAATATTTAACTTAACCCTTTTCTCATTAGATATTTATTTGGAAGTACAGCAACAAAAAAGGAGTTAATATTCAACAAGCTATATAAACTGCAGCTTCAAAACCAACCGCACCTCATTTATGTTGAAACATACTGCCACCAATTGGATAGAGAAAACACACCCAAGAACGAGAAACTCACACCAGAAAGTGTCGAGCGCTACCGTGAATTGGGGATTAAATCACCGGTGGAAAACGTTCTGAAGTGGCAAGTTCCGAGCGCTAATCCCCCTCACCCAGATCCAGTCTTTAAAAGAAGCTACATAATAGTAGAGTCCTTTGTCTCTTTTTAGAGAATTTAAATGTTAAAGAGTTGTTAGCAATAGTTTTTATGAAATTCATAAAAGGTATTTTATTTCCGATGGGTGATACCTTTCTACGGGTGGAGAATTTAGAAGGAGAATAAGGATGCGCCAAGAAGGGTGGTAAAAAAGCAGTTTGGGGGGAGAAGAGAGGTGTGGAGAAAAAACTATTGTTTCTTAGCGCATCCTTCGGGTACACGAAAATGAACATAAATATAAAGATATTGTGGTAAAATTATCCGCTATACGCTACAGGAAAATATTTTGAATAGTTAAAAAATTAGTTTTATTTTTATTTTTTAGATAAAAATGCGAAAAAACCTATGATAATAAGCCATCAGTCATAATCCTTAAAATCACCCTTTAATTCCGAAAATTAACTGGTAAGGTTAGGGTTCTGGTTAAGAGCGTGCATTAATGGTAAAGATAATAAGAATTCGCTTTATAAATGTATATAGAAATGAATAAAGACATCTATTTAGAATTTGAAGAAATGGGTAGAAAAACAAAAGCATATAACCTTTAGAGACAACGGAATTTTGAATTCGCCAAAAAATCTTTTCATCAAATCAAACCCAATTTGAAAGTGTCTGATTATTTGGAGGATATGTGTTTGAGTGAAGAACTATTGAAAAATGCTGAGGAAGCGGAGAAGGCAGGTGATTATGCTAAAGCCAGCGAGCTCTACTTGAAGGCAGGTAACGCTTTCCAAGAACGCGGTGACCAGAATAAGGCGCGGGACTGTTATCTGAAAGCAGCGATAAATGGAGCCGAGGGAGTTGCAACTAAGGGCAAAACCGACACAATAGGATTCTGCTACTTTAATGCTGGATTGGCTTTTAGCAAGCTTGACCGTCCTGAGAAGGCGGTAGGTTGTTTTGAGAGTGCCATTAAAAATGCTAGGGATGAGCCGTGGCTGGGCATGGCTTATTTCCAATTGGGTGTAGCCTACGATCTCCTTGGAGAGAGGGAGAAGTCTGTAGAACGACACGAGAAGGCCATACCCTATTTTATGAAAGCAGACAACACTAAAATGGTGGGTCTATCCTATCTGAGCGTTGCTATGCGTTATTTTCTACTAAAGAAGTATAAGCCTGCCATAAAGGCCTGTGAGAAGGCTATACCATATCTTGAGAGGGTTCAGGCAGAAGGCTATGTTGGAGACTGCTACTACTACATGGGTTACTCTGAACAGAAATTGAACAGGAACATTGCCGCTATTGACTGGTTAAAGAGGGCGATTACCTACTACGAAAAAGTAAATCGGCAGGAGAGAATCGCTTCTTCCTATGCCCAGATAGGATACTGCTATGGAGAACTGGGAGACTACAAAAATATGTTCGAATATTCCAAAAAGGCCATTGAAATTTTGGAGCAAGGGGGCGACAAAGCCATCCTAGCGAGTACCTACGTGAACGCTGCTCGAGCCCAAATAAAACTGGGAGAGAAAATCAGCGCAGCAGAACACTTGAGGAAAGCTATACCAATTCTTGAAGAGCTCCGAAACAGGGAGACTTTGGTATACTCGTACGTTCAACTGGTAAATCTGTATGACGAGTTGGGAATGTGGCATGAAATGCTTGAAGAATTAGAGAAGAGCATTCCATTGATGGAGGGAGAACCGCCCCAAACGCTTGGAAACTGGTACTACAAAATGGGAAGAGCCTACAATGAACTCAAAATCCACGATCAGTCGCTTGAAACCTACATAAAAGCCCTTGAAATATACACGCAAGCTAAAGACGAGGAAAGTATAGGAAACGCTCAGATGAACATAGGTGGACAACTGGTTCACCTGAACAGATACAAGGAAGCCATCATCCACTTTGAAGAAGCCATAAAGCACTTCCAAAAAATAGGGGAAAACCAGAAAATAGGCCGCTGCTACTACAATATTTCACTAGCCTACATAAGAATGGAAAAGTACAAAGAGGCGCTTAGCCCATCGGAGGAAACAATAAAATACGCCCAAAAAACCAAAGATAACGAAATTATGGCAGCGACACTGTACAATATGGGGAACATTTACATCAAACTAAACGACGCCAAAAACGCTATGAAATATTTGGAGAAGGCAGCGAACCTCTACCAGCAACTGGGAAACAGGGAAAAAGCTATGAAATGCTCAGAAAAGATAAAGAGGCTAAAGCTGGGAGTATGGTTACCAGACCTCCCATAAACCAAAAAAAGGGAATTAGCCTCTAGTCCATCCGTTCTTTGGGTCTTCCTCCCCGGTTTCATGGGGAGACAGGTTCGCCCCGGGGAACGGTTGAAGAAGGCACATCCCTCCTGCTTTCGGTGGGGAATGTTCTCAGTTGGGGCCCTGCCCTCTTTGGGCTTTTTCGAACTAACTCCGCATTCTGGGCTTGGCTGGAATCGGCTAAGCGGCACATGTGTATGTGTGGTTGTTTTTAAGGAATAATAGATTAATGTTTTTCTTTAATGCTAAAGTTTCTCAAGTTAACAAATTTTATTCTAAATAGAAGCAGTTTAAACACCCCCCTCCTGCTGGGGGAAAAATGGCTATAACGTCGTCACTTTTGAGCTTAGTTTCAAGTCCTTGCTCAAAATCTATATCGTGCCCATTATGCAGAATTTTGTAGAACCTTCTTATTTTTCCATCATCAAAAACAGCTTCCCTGAACGCATCTCCATAAATTTCCACCAGCTTCTCAAGGAGCAGCCCAACATTTTCAACTCCCTCTACCTCGATCTCCTTGACCCCGGTTATGTTTCTTAGGTTAGCAAAAAACTTTACCTTCAAAATCGGTTCCACCCACTTCCAATTACTTACAAACCTAGGTAATATTTTTGTTTAACACTAAAAAATATCCAAAGAAGGAAAAATAAGCGTTTTTCATCCGTCTGTGGCAAATGGATAAAGGGTGAATGTTTAGCCCGCTGCTCTCATAGTGTAGAGTTTGAGCCGAGCGGAGATGTAGTCAAATGTTTTCTTCTCTCTCTCGGGATTCTCAGAGTTAACATCAATTGTGACCGTAGTTATGGCAAGCTTGTCAAAATGCTTAGGGAATGGAGGAAAATGCTTCCTCTCGTAGACAACCTCGGCCCTTATTAGGACATCTTGAAGCTCCGCCTCATATGTTTTAACCAATTTACTTTTATCAGAGCCCACCTCATTAAAAGATTCAATCTTAGCTCCAAGCTCATTTAGAATCATTTCAACATATAACCACACACCATAAATGTAGCGGTACTCCTTCTCTAACCTCATAAAAACACCACAAAATAAACATCTTACGCAGGCGTGTTTCTAACAAAAAGTGAAAATTGAGTTTTTCATAGAATAAAAATAAAGGGGGGAGAAGAGTTTAGATTCCTAGCTCCTTTATTTTCTCCTTTGTTGGGACGCCGTTTTCATCCCATCCTCTTACCTTATAGTACTTTGGAAGCATTTTATCGAGTTCTACAACGTGACCCTTAGCTGGCCCCTCAGGCATAGGCTCTTTAAGCAGTCTTTTGGGTAGAGTGTCGTCTTCAGCGGTAAATCCTGCCTTGATGTTGAAAAGTCTCTCAACGTTCCAGATGCGCTCGCCTATCTTCATTACCTCTTCTACGGTGAAATTGATGCCCGTTGCTGCTGCAAGTAGGGCAGTATATTCGGGAGCTCCAATAGCGAAGGATGTAAACAGACACATTCCAATAGAGTCAATGACAGCTGTTAGGTCTTGGAAGTTTTTAACCCAGACTTCCTTTCCTTCCGTTGCAAAGCGGTCCAGTTTTTCGGGTATTCCAAGGATTTCGGGTGAAATCATGTAGCCACGAACGTGGTTTCCGCCGCTTGTGCAGGTAGCATAATGCAATCCGTGTCCTTTAGCTCCACGTGGATCATATGCGGGGAGTTCTTGACCCTTGGAACTCATGGAGAGCTCTGGTGCTCCATACTTTTCAGCCAGTCTTAGTGAGCCCTCGGCTAAATCATTCCCGAACCCTTCTCTTTTTCCAGCCTTTTCCGTCAGTTCTACTATGGCGTCTCCGTCGCCCCAATTTAGCTCTCTGCCAATCTTATCCTTTTTGAGTTTGCCTCTCTGGTATAGCTCCATGGCGCATCCTATGGTGCTTCCCATGGAGATGGTGTCAAGACCCAGCTCATTGCAGAGATAGTTAGCCTTGGATATTGGAGCAAGATCTCCCACTCCACACTGTGCGCCGTAGGCCCAGACAGTTTCGTACTCTGGACCCTCTCCAGCGGATTTGTATTTTCCAGATTTTATCTCTGTTACTCTCCCGCAACCAATGGGGCACGCAAAACAGGCAGCTCTTTTTGTGAGTATGGTTTTCTCCATGGTTTCTCCGCTTATTTTATCTGCTTCGGGGAAGACCCCAGTCTGGAAGTTCCTCGTTGGGAAAATCCCGTTCTCATTTATTATGTTTACCAGTATGGCTGTGCCATAGGTAGGTAAACCTTGTCCAGTTACTGAATGCTCTTTTATCATTTTTAGGGCAGTATCATGAGCCTTCTTAAAAGCCTCCTTATTTACTGGCTCAATTTTTTTGGTTCCTTTTACTGCTATCGCCTTCAAATTTTTGCTTCCCATGACTGCGCCTGTTCCGCCTCTTCCTGCCGCTCGGTGCTTGTCATTTATGACACATGCGATTCGGGAGAGTTTTTCTCCCGCAGGTCCTATGCAGGCAACCCTATAGTCCTTCCCAAGCTCTTTTTGTAGCATATCAGTGGTTGTATGTGTATCTTTTCCCCATAGTTTTTCTGCCGATTTTAACTCATATTTGTCATCAGTTATCTGAAGGTAAACTGGTTTCTTGGCCTTGTTTTCGAAAACTATGACATCCACCCCTGCCCTTCTAAGATAGGCTGCCCACTCTCCTCCAGAGTTGGCTCCGGTAATTGTTCCCGTTAAGGGAGACTTGCAAGATACTTCGTATCGCCCGCCGGTGGGTGCCGCTGTTCCTGTTAATGGTCCTGCGGCAAAAATGAGTTTGTTTTTTGGACTTAGGGGGTCGATGGTAGGGTCAACCTCATCGTATAGTATTTTTGCTCCGATGCCTCTTCCACCGAGGTATTTTCTTGTTAAATCGTCAGGTATTGTTGATTTTTTAATGTCCCCAGTTTCGAGGTTTACTCTTAGCATTGTTGCCTTATATTGTGACATAAAATATATCCTCCCAAATTTTTTAGAAACTGGCGCATAAATAAGGGTATAAATTCAGATATAAATAATCGTTATGCACCAAAATTCATAACGCAGAAAAGTGAGACCGCTTCCCAAATAGGGGAATTTCAAATGAGAAAAATTAAAAGACAGAGGTAAGAATTTATTCTAAACAAATTTGTTTTTCGTGATATCTATGATCGAGAATTTAGTTAAAAAGCATGAGGAGTGGCGTTCCCACTGCATAAACCTGATACCCTCAGAAAACATTATGAGCCCAAGAGCCCGGGCGATGCTCAGCTCCGACCTAGGGCACAGGTATACTTCCCCCGACAAATTTTACACGGGAACCAAGTACATTGACCAAATAATTGAGGAGGGAGAAAAACTCGCAAAAAAGGTTTTCAGATGCAAATTCGCAGACCTACGCCCCATCTCGGGACACGTAGCAGATTTGTCCCTACTTATGGCATTTAGGGGGAAGAATATGGCTTGCATAGGAGAAGCAGATGGGGGGTATCCGGGCATCTCTAAAGATAACGCTCCAAGTCTATTAGGAATCAAAGTCCACTATCTGCCTTACAAACAGGAGGAAGCCAACATTGATCTCGAGGGAAGCATCAAATTGATTGAGGAGAAGAAGCCCAACCTAGTTATTCTGGGTGCAAGCTTCATTCCCATGCCCTACCCTGTTTCCGAAATAAGTGTTGCTGCACACAAGATTGGAGCTTTACTCGCTTACGACGCCTCACATGTTATGGGTTTAATAGCGGGCAAAAAGTTTCAGCAACCACTAGTTGAGGGGGCGGACATCATAACAGGGAGCACACATAAAACTCTTCCCGGACCACAGGGAGGAATAATTCTGGGTAACAGTTTCGAGGAGATCAAGGAGCATCTCTTGTTCAAAACCATTGATAATGCTCATTTACACAGAATAGCCGCATTGGCAGTTACCTTAGAGGAGATGCAAAAATTTGGAGAGGCGTATGCGAGTCAAATAGTTAAGAATTCCAAAAAATTAGCCATCCTGCTGGATGAGGCGGGAGTCCCCCTCAAGTGTAAAAGCAAGGGATTTACAGAGTCTCACCAGATTCTGGTAAATACTTGGGATTTTCAAGTCAAATTTGAAAAGTCCTGGGTGGACGTAGTTAACAAATTGGAGCAAGCGAATGTTATAATGGATAGGGCTGGAAGAATAGGTACCAACGAAATTACCAGAATAGGTATGAAAGAAGAGGAAATGGAAAAAATTTGCGAGTTAATCCTCAGAGCAGTCAAAGGAGAGAAAAGAGAAGACATCAAGAAAGAAGCTGTAAAACTAAAATCACAATTCACAAAAGTCCATTACTGTTTCAGCGACTGACAAAAATCCCTACAATGTTTCACTCTTATTTGTTTCAGCGGAAGATTTCTGTCGATGTTCGTGCTCCCATCTGTTAGGGTGCGTCTTTTCCAACCTGCTCTACGTCTCAATTTTTAGCCGAAAAGTGATTTTTACTCGAATTTTTTGAGCCTGGATATCCCAATGCGTAGGGAAAGGTAGGAGGCTAATATTCCAAGAGATGCGGCTACAGTTGCTCCAACGATTGAAAACAGCCAGTTTACGCCGATCTGCGCCCAAGTTACTATGTATAATGGAGTTTGGAACAGCCAAGTTGAGGCTTGAGGAGGGAGACTTAACATAATGCCCAGAGTTGGCAGTGCCAATAGGATGTTTTGTATCCAGGGGAAGATGCCAAAAAGAATCATTATTCCCTCAATGGTGAAGGCAATAAACATGAATATTACAAAGTTTACAAGGTGCCCAGCGCTCTGCTCTTTGAAAACAGGACGCGCACTGTATATTCCCAAAGCAATAGCGGAGCTTATAACAATCATAAAAAGCATTGCGGGAACCAGTACTAGTATTCCGGAGCTAAGTGAGCCCAAGGCTAAATGAAAAAGTACCGCCATGATTAAACCTATGGGCAATCCAACAATTATCATTGCCAAAAATTTGGAGTAAACCAGATTTTCCACTCCCCTAGGTGCCTTCTTATATGTCCAGAATAAGTCCCTTTGCTTAACAGTCATCTGGCTTGCTTCCATTATCCCTATTATTCCAGCGGCCAAGAGCAGATACAATGTGGATAAGCCGGGCATAATAAAAAGCCCACTCAAACTAGTGGTTGGCAGAAATAACTGGTTAAAACCCATAAAGTTCAAGAAGTAAATAATCACTGGAAAAATCAGTATGCTCGACATCCGGGTTATGCTCTCTAAGCTTCTTGAAAATTCTTTTAACTGAACGGCAGTAATTGCGCCCAGCGGTGAAGGTATCACCCGCCTCACCGCTCTAAAAAACCAATTTTCCTTCTTGATTGTGACAACCTCACTAACCGAAATCTCTATCCTGTAAACCCTATCAATAACCCTCAAACCAAGATAGAAAACAAGAGCAACAAACAATAAGAGCAACGCCAAACTGGTGGACGGGTCAGGCTGCAGGGGCAGATAATAGGAATAGGAGTAAATTCCCAAAGTAGTTGTTATTTTAACCCAGTTGGTGCCAGTCACTGCAACGAATACTATGTTAGTCACCCAAGTTGTCGGTGAAAAAGTCCAATAAAGCGCAGAAGACTGGCCAGAGAATAGCAGCAAAAAAGACACACCAAACAATGCTCCAACCATGCCCACTACAGCCTTTCCAATGTCCCTCATCCGGGGAGAAACGTCACTCTTCGTCTTTATATAAGATGAAAGCATGATCCCAACCCAAATACCTACAATCGTGGGAATCATAGACACAAAGACCAAAATAAAAGGCGTAGCCAAACTGTTCAAGCCATGCTCAATCAAAACCGGGAGGAACATAACAGCAATAAATGTGAGAACCAAGGGTAGGATAAACAGGTTCGCCACAAATCTACCTAACAACAAGTCTCTGGAACGCAGCGGGCTAGCCAAAATAATATCCTTGCTCAAAATCTCTGTTTCCCTAAAGACGCTACCTACAGCCCCCATAATGGGCATCATAAACCCCAGTATTCCCACAAATTGACCCACTAGAAGAGCATAGTCAACCACACCCAAAGCGAACTTAAACTCCCCAACATAACTATAAACAGCTCTAAGGTAGTCTTCCACCAGATTCGTAAAAATAGTTTCAGAGTGTATTCTTACTCCCAAAAAAATACTTATACTAAAGGCTAGAATGGGCAAGGTGACCAGAATCACGAGAATTGCTCTTCTAGATTTTCGAGCCCAAGAAGTCATGAGTCGAAACTCGTTCTTAGCAACAGCATACCAGGCCCACATACCCCTCCACACCCATTCTAAGTTCTCCACTCCAAGAGAGTCTTTTCTACGGCTTCCTTGCCTACAATTTTAAGATAGGCCTTCTCCAAATCCTTTGCTTTACTCTCTCTAAGAATCTCCTCCAAAGTACCCTCTATCTTTATCTGGCCACGGTCAATAATCGCAATCCTCTCACACATCTCTTCAGCAAAAGGGAGCATATGTGTACATATGAAGAAAGTTTTTTTCGCCTCAGACACCAAAAGCTTAATCATATCCTTAACCATACGCGCAGAAGCGGGGTCGAGCCCGGAGATAGGCTCGTCAAGGAAGATTATTTCGGGATCAGTGATTAGGGTGGCTGCCAGTAGTACTTTTTGTCTCATACCTCTGCTGAAGCCTTCAAGTAGATCGTTTTCCCGATTCTTAAGCTCAAAGAGTTCAAGGATTTCGTCTATGCGATTGTAGAGTTTGCTGTGTGGGACATCATATAGGTCTCCCATAAATTCCAGAAACTCTCTTGCGGTTAGCTTCTCGTACACTCCAGGGGACTCCGGAAGCAGTCCGGTGATTCTTTTCACCTTGTCTGGCTCCTTAATTATGTCGAAGCCCCCAACTGTGGCTGTGCCTTCTGTTGGTCGAAGTATGCAGTTTAGCATACGAACAGTGGTTGTTTTACCAGCACCGTTAGGTCCTAGTATTCCGAATGTTTCCCCATTTTTTACCTTCAAGTTTATTCTGTTCACCGCAACTATTTCACCAAATTTTTTGGTCAAATCCTTAGTCTCTATTGCAAATTTCATTCACTTTCAGCCTCAACTAAATCTTTAATTTGGGTAGAACAATGATTTAAAAAAGGATGTTAAACTAATTAAAAGGTTCCGATTCCATACTCGGAAAACTTGCTTTAAAAGTCCATCAAGTATGGGATTAAGAACAGTATATAAGTATATCTAAAAGGGCAAAAAGAAAATCTACTTCCACCCCACTCAGTCATCTCCTATTCGTTTACATACCTCCCATGAATATAAGCCAATAGAGAACTAAAATAATTAAAATCAAAACTCACAGTGGGCATAAAATTTCTTAGTGCATTCCGTAATTTGGGATTTTTCTGAGGAACAATTCCCCCCAGAGAGAAGAGGTTCCCGTTCCCCATGGAAATAAGCCTTATTAAGGCTCCTTTCTGGAAAAAGAAGGAACAACAAAGGAAAGAGAAACACAAAGGAAACCGGGCCCCCAAAAAACAAAACCAACCAGCAGGCAACTCACAATAAAAACTTTTTACGCCCCACACAGTTTGAGAAAATTTTAGTGGCTGAAGGCGAGTATGGTGGGTGATTGAACCTCTAGGTTGAATTGTAGGAGGTTATCTGCTTATGAATGTTTTATTATAGGGTTAAACAGCCTCAGCGATGGAATTTGATTCGATGCCTTTTTGAATTCTATAAACTTCGTATGGTGTTTACTATAATACTTGTAAAAGTTTTTGTATGTGTTTAGCTCCTAGAAGCAGATCTGGTGTTACATGCTTCCTTTCCCTGAAATGATGGGTACCTTATTTTCTTTTCCGGGGCGGGAAACATTCGCCAAAGTCTTCCTTCAAGGTTTAGAAAACCAATACCCATTATTCGGTCATAACAGCTAAACACAAGTTTTTGAATGAAAATCGGTTTAAAATCTGCCTTTTTTATGGCTTCTTTTCGGAAAAAGGAGTATTTCTTTACAATCAAAATGTTTCAAAAGTTTCTCGAAATGCTATAGTAATCTTTTAATTCAGAGGTGAATCCTTTATGGGTGGAGGTATCTAAAATTAGAGATGGAAAACGTATTCTAATCATTGGTGTAGGCAACTTGTTGCTCGGTGATGAAGGGGTGGGGGTGCATATAGTTGAGAAGTTAATGAAGATGAGTTTACCGTCTGGTGTTGAGGTTGTAGATGGTGGTACTGGTGGTATTTCGATTCTTAATCTAATGGAGGATGCAGATAAGGTAATCATTGTGGATGCTGTTTTGGGTGGTGGCGCGCCCGGAGAAATTTACGTGGTGGAGAAGGATAGGTTGATTAATGGTAAAGTTAAATTCTTTTCTTTGCACGAGCTGGACTTGCAATCCGCTCTCATGATTGGTAAGGAGCTAGGTAAACTGCCCCCTGAACTGGTATTGGTGGGGGTGGAACCCAAAAACTATGAAGAATTTAGCATGGACCTTTCCCCGGAGGTAAGGGCTGCTGTTCCCAATGTGATTAAGATAATATTTGAACTACTCTAGTTTTTAGTCCCTTTTGGTGGATATTTTTTTTAACTAGTTTTAATTTCCTTTTTTTGGTGGCTTTTTATGTCGCTTTTTAGGGAAAGGCTTGAAAAATGTGCTAGGAAGAATGAGAGTCGTGTTGTTCTAGCCCTTGACCTATCCTTGCCAGTTGGAGAGAAAGACTTTAAGAAGAAACTTTTGAAGAAAGCGCGCTGGGTTTTGAGTGAGGTTAGTGAACACGTTGTAGGCGTTAAGGTGAACTTTCAATTGTTGCTTCCCTTGGGGCTTTTTGACGGTCTTCAATCATTGATTAGGGATGCTTCTGGTTACGGTCTTCCGCTCATTGCAGATTTTAAACTTAATGATGTTGAGCATACCAATGAGTGGGCTTCGCGCCACTTCTTCGACGCTGGTTTTGACGCTGTAATTGCTAATCCCTTCGTGGGCTGGAAAGGAGGCTTAGAAACAGTTTTTGGTATGGCCAAGAAGTCAGGGAAGGGCGTTATCCTCTTAGTGTACATGTCTCATCCAGGCGCTAATGAGGGCTATGGCCAGAGAGTAGTAAGTGAAGATGGAACCATAAGCTTCCAATACGAAGTTTTTGCTGAGAGAGCCAAGTCTTGGGGGGCTGACGGAGTTGTGGTTGGCGCAACACAGCCTAAAATGGTTGAAAGAGTTTATCGAATCGTGGGAGGAAAAATTCCCATATTTAGTCCGGGTATAGGCGTCCAGGGAGGGGCTGTCAGTGAAGCTTTCAAAGCGGGCACCACCTATGCGATTGTGGGGCGCTCAATATACGAGTCGGAGGATCCCCGAAAAGCTGCAGCGGACATAAAGGAAGAAATCAATGAAATAATAAAATAATTCAATCAAAAACCGGTTTGGGATCTCCTCTGAATTCTAGGGTTTGTCTTGCATTTACTTATTTTGTTTGGGTGGCTGGCTTTTTTATGGTTTTTATTATCTCTTCGAGTTTCTGTAGAAGTTCTGGATAAAATTTTTGGTAGTCTTCCAGTTCCCGTCCTGTTTCTTCCACGAGGTCGATGAATCCTCTTATGGCTTGAATCTTTTTGTCAAAATTTATTGCTAGTTCGTTTTCCCGCTTTACCAGTGTTTCCATGTCTATTAGTCCTTCGAGGGCGTTTCTGAGATAAAAGAAGGTTTCCTCCACATTGGTGGCGGTGATGGCTTGTTTAACCCAGAATAGGTGAGAAAAAAACTCGTTAATGGCCCTCTTTCTTAATTCTAGGTACTCAATTATTCTCTGAAGATGGATTTGGATGTCCTCCGCCATTTCTAGATATTTCTCAGCGTGTTCCCTTATAGCTTCTGCTGACTCTATTTCTCCGTTGAATCTTTTTCTTATCTCGTCAGTTAGCCTCTGACATAATTCCAGGTACTCTTGAACCTGCTTCTTTTGCTCTTCCTCCAATTTAATTCCCAAACCTATCAACGATGCTTTGCTATTTATTTTTAACCAGCTTAAATAGAGTTTAAACCAAATTTTACCTAGTATTTTTTATTACCTAATACACAGTCTTTTATATTTTTAACATAATTCTCAACTTTATCTATTTCAACTTTTTGGATTTCACATTTTAAGCGCCAACCACCCCACTCCAACATGCCTCCTCTTCCCTAGAGAACCTCACACCAATCGAATATGAAAAGGTAACCTTCATTCTGAATGGGATTTCAAATAATTACACTAAAATTCATTTAAAACATTATCAGAAATCATTAGACTTGTTGTCTGACAGATTCTGGCTTACATCTTCCAAGGATTGGAAACCGCTTGGAAATAAGAGGGAAAGAAAAATAAATAGATAAAAATAAAGTTCCCAAAAGTTATGTTCCTCTCCCCTACAAGAAAGGTGAATAAAAATGAAATTATTTGAACCAATTCAAATAGGCAGTATGGAACTTAAAAACCGTATAGTTATGCCCGCAATGCACCTTGGGTACGCGGATCAGGGCTACGTAACCCAACGAATAATTGACTTTTATGCTGAACGCGCCAAAAATGAGGTTGGACTCATTTTGGTTGGCGGATGCTGGACCGAGTTGCTGGGTAAGGGAATGGATACCATGCTCAGAATAGACAGCGATGAAGCAATTCCGGGGCTTTCAAAATTGGCTAAAGCTATACACGAGGGTGGCGCCAAATGTGGTGCTCAGCTTTACCATTCGGGCAGATACGCCTTCTCAATGATCATTGGACAGACACCAGTCAGTGCTTCGGCAGTTCAATCCAAGTTTACGGGCGAAACTCCCAGAGCAATGACCAAGGAGGAAATAATTCAGACTGAGAAGAATTATGGAGAAGCTGCGCTGAGAGCCAAGAAGGCGGGCTTTGACGCTGTGGAGTTGATAGCCTCAGCAGGTTACCTGATTCCACAGTTTCTCTCACCACTCACAAATAAGAGGGACGACGAGTATGGTGGAGACCTAAAAGCCAGAACGCGGTTTGGCGTGGAGTGTATACAAGCCATAAAAGACAGAGTTGGCGACGATTATCCTCTAATTATGAGAATTTCAGGTGACGACATGATGCCCGGTGGAAACACCTACAAAGAAGTCCGAGTATATGCTCCGATATTCGCAGAGGCGGGAGTTGACATGTTTAATGTTACAGGGGGATGGCATGAGTCCCCCGTTCCCCAGATTACTATGAATGTTCCCCGCGGTGCCTATGTTTGGCTTGCTGAGAATGTAAAAGAAGTTGTTGACGTCCCGGTTATGGCATGCAACCGGATTACAGATCCCCTGCTGGCTGAGCAGATTCTCCTTGACAACAAAGCAGACTTAGTTGGTATCGGTCGAGCTTTAATCTGTGACCCAGAGTGGGCTAGAAAAGCTAAGGAAGGACGTTTCAAAGAGATTCGCCAGTGCTTAGGCTGCAACCAAGGCTGCTTTGACCACGTGTTCTTGTTAAAACCTGTGGAGTGTCTGGCCAATGCTTCAGCAAGCCGTGAAGCAGAGTACCAGATCAAGCCAGCCGCCAAACGCAAAAAGGTTCTCATTATTGGCGGTGGACCTGCAGGTATGGAGGCTGCTAGAGTGGCAAAGCTTAGAGGGCACGAAGTAACACTATATGAAAAGACCCATTCGCTGGGTGGCCAATTAAATCTAGCAGCGGCCCCCCAAGACAGGCGGGAATTCAAGAATCTTGTAGACTACCTGTCCTACCAAATGAGCCTACTTGGTATTAATGTGGTTCTGGGTAAAGAGGTCACCCCAGAAGTGGTAAAGAAACTGAAGCCTGACGTGATTATCGTCGCCACTGGTGGACGGCCGCTGATTCCCAATATTCCTGGTGTTGACGGCCCAAACGTTGTTAAATCTTGGGATGTGCTTGCGGGTAAGGTGGCTGTGGGTAAGAGAGTGGTAGTGGTGGGTGGTGGCGGTGTGGGCTGTGAGACGGCGCTCTACCTAACTGATCGTGGCTCCATTACTCCTGAGCAGATGATTTTCTTGGTTAATTTTGGCGTTTTGGATCTGCAAACCGCTTACGATATGGTGAGAAAAACCCGTAACGTCACTGTTGTGGAAATGATGGACAAGATGGGCGCAGATATTAGTAGAACATGCCGCTGGACAATTCTGAAAACCCTATCAATGCGCGGTGTGAAAATGTTAACAAACTCCAAAGTGGCCAAAATTGATGATAGGGGAGTTATTCTGGAGAATGGAGACGTCCTTGAAGCGGATACCGTGGTTTTAGCAGTTGGTACGGTTCCTAATAGTGAACTCATAGATCAGTTGGAGGGCTTAGCCCCCGAGGTGTATGCCATTGGTGACTGTGTACAGCCCCGTAAAGCGTTTGAAGCGGTTCACGAAGCAGCGGAAATAGCTCGCAAGATTTAAGCACCACTAATCATTTCCACAGGCACTCGTTTGAGAATAAAACATTCTTCTTTTTCTTTTTATTGGTTTATATATGCATTCGACATTCGAGTACGAATTTTTTAGGGTTGTATACCTTTATTCGCTACAAAAACATTTTCACACTCTAAGAAAAGCCCATGTGGGTGGCCGTGAAGACAATTTTTCGCATTTTGTCTAAAAAGCTTCAGCTCACCGTTTTTTAATTCGATTATGGTGTGATGGTGCGGAAATTAAGGTTTAACTGTCAGTTGGAGCAAATTTATAAGGGTTAAATGATGTTTTGAGTATTATATTTAAAAACTAGCAATTGCTGGGTGATTGTGGTAAATTATTATCTTATCTGGTGACTTAAAGGAGGTCAAAGGAATGGGTAAGATTAGAGTGGCTATTGCGGGGCTCGGTAACTGTGCCAGTTCAATAATCCAAGGGGTTTATTACTATTACAATGCTACGAAAGAGGAAACTGTTCCTGGCTTGATGCATGTGAATTTTGGAGGATACTACCCCAGAGACATAGAATTCGTGGCAGCATTTGAGGTGAATAGGCTGAAAATTGGGAAAGACATAAGTGAAGCTATTTTTGCAAAACCCAACTGTGTTAGAAAATATGCTGAAGTGCCCGAGTTGGGTGTTAAGGTTCTACCGGGACCGATAATGGACGGGGTAGCGCCACACATGGTAAAATCTTTCTTCTGCTATGATCCTAAGGAGACGAAACCAGTGGATGTGGCTGCGGCTCTCCGGGAGGCCAAGGCAGATATTCTCATAAATTTCTTGCCTGTAGGCAGTTATGAGGCCTCCAGATACTATGCTCAAGCATGTCTGGATGCTGGCTGTGCTTTCGCCAATTGTATTCCTGAGTTTATTGCTTCAGATCCAGTGTGGGCTAGCAAGTTTGAAGAAGCAGGGTTACCTGTGGCTGGTGACGATATTAAGAGCCAGATTGGTGCCACCATACTTCACAGAACGCTGGTTAAACTCTTGCTGGACAGGGGAGTTAAAATAGACGAAACCTACCAACTAAACATTGGTGGAAACACTGACTTTGAGAATATGACTGTGGAGGAGAGGTTAAAAAGTAAGAGGATAAGCAAGACGGAAGCGGTTACAAGCCTTACTCCCTACAGTATACCTGTGAGAATAGGGCCCTCAGACTATGTACCATTCTTGGGTGACCAGAAAATATGTTACATTAGAATTCGGGGTAAAAAGTTTGGCGATATGCCCGTTAGCCTTGACGTTAAACTATCTGTGGAGGATTCCCCTAATAGTGCGGGTATGGTTATTGATGTTATTAGAGCAGTTAAATTGGCTCTCGACAGAAAAATTTCCGGTCCCCTTATAAGCATCTCTTCCTACGCATTTAAACATCCTCCCACACAGGTTCCAGACACTACTGCAAGGCAGTGGGTTGAAGAGTACATTCAAGGAAGAAGAGAAAGGTGAAAAATTCAGAATTTTCTTTCCCAATATTATGCATGAAGCGTTTAATTTAAGTCCACAACTTTTAATATTTTTATGTTGTTTTTATTTTTTTGATTAAAGAGTTATGAAAATGATAATATTATTAAACTCTAGATTCGCATATTATACTAATAACGACGCGGAGGAAAGCTAATGAGCGAGGAACCTCCATCTCCTGAGCAAATTAAAAAAGATAAGGAACTTATGGAGAAACTTCAGGCCGAGAAGAAAAAAGAATTACAAAAATCCTTGGCTGAGGGAAAAGCTGGAAGAGAAGCTGCAATGAAAGAGGCAGCGTCCAAACTTGAATCCCACATTGCAGAAAAAGCAAGCAAGGGATCTCCCCAATAAATATGGTGGTCACTCTCCTCCCTCTTTTGTGAATAAATGACGATTACAAGAGGAACTCGACAATTCTCCTTTTTTTATTTGTTTATAAAAATATCTAATCCATTTAAAAAGCAGCTCATCTTTTGGCAAGGGAGAAATAAGTTTTTTGTAGTACCGTATCTGACTATTTCGCTTGAAGACAGTTGCGCAAATAAAAATGATTTAGGATAAGATGATGCCTCTTAGACTTTCTTTTTCGTCGCTTCTTGTCTACTCCAGAGCTCCTTCTTGAGCATGTCTCTGACAGCAACCCTAATGGCCTCACTTCTGCTGGGATAGATGCCTAATTCTACCAAATCCGTTAGGCCCTCTATGTAAGCGTTCGGCAACTTTATGCTAATCAACTTCATTGACGGTTTCTTCATGGTCTGGTTCTCCCCAGTGAGAGTTAACTTATTGTAAAGGTTAAGGGACGTTAAAAATTTTTTTAGAAGAAACTTTTTGAAACATTTTATTCCAATTTTTAAAAAAGCAGCGCCCGGAAAGAATTTTATGTTTCCGATTCGGAAAATTCGCAAAACCATTAAATATCCGTTATGTTGCAATTGAATTAACTGGACTTTACAGGTGATTATCTTGTTCGAACACGAAACAAGAACCTTTCCCATAAAAACCAAAAGCATTTGCCCCGAATGCCAAAAAGTCATAGATGCCACACTATATGAAGAAGAAGGAAAAGTACTTATGGAAAAAACATGCCCCGAACACGGCAAAGTAACCGACATATACTGGGGCGATGCCGAACTCTTCCAGAAAGTGGAGAGATGGTGGCTAGACTCCATACCCCTAGAAAATCCCAGAACAGGAGAAAAACTCGGTTGCCCCTTTGACTGTGGCATATGCAATAAACACCACTCACATACCGCCCTAGCCCTCATAGACGTTACTAACAGGTGCAACCTCCGATGCCCAATATGCTTTGCAAACGCTGCAGTAACCGGCTACGTATATGAGCCCTCCCTA
Source organism: Candidatus Jordarchaeia archaeon (assembly GCA_029856435.1). GTDB lineage: Archaea > Asgardarchaeota > Jordiarchaeia > Jordiarchaeales > Jordiarchaeaceae > Jordiarchaeum. Next base: position 41,807 of record JAHQXB010000143.1, on the reverse strand, counting down.
GAACAGATACGCTTTATGCTGGAAAACTTCAGAAGCAACCGACCAATTCCCGCCCCAGCGGTACAATTCGCCGGTGGAGAACCCACCGTGAGGGAAGACCTACCTGAAATTATCCGCACCGCAAAAGAGGTTGGCTTCCAACACGTGGAAATAGCTACCAATGCCATAAGGCTTTCTGAGAGCGTGGATTACTGCCAAGAACTTAAAGATGCAGGATTAAGCACCCCCTACATGCAATTTGACGGCTTAACACCTGAACCCTACAAGGTAGCCCGAGGAGTAAACCTTCTCCCCAAAAAGATGAAAGCCATAGAAAACTGCCGCAAGGCAGGTCTAACCTCCATTGTTCTCGTACCCACAGTGGTTCGAGGAGTTAACGATAACCAAATAGGAGACATCATAAAGTTTGCGGTAAAAAACGTCGACGTAATTCGAGGAATAATATTCCAACCAGTAAGCATAACTGGAAGAATCGATGAATCCAAAAGAATGGACATGAGAATAACAATACCCGACGTTATGAAAAAATGCGAAGAACAAACCGAAGGAAAAATAAAATACCAAGACTTCTACCCCTGCAGCACACCCGCCCCACTATCCCGAGCCTTGGGCGCCTATACGGGAAGAAGTATAGTAGAATTTGGAAACAATGTCCATTGTGGCATGGCTACAATTATCCGAGTGGAAGAAGACGGAGAATATTATCCGATTACCCACTATGTGGATGTGGAAAAGTTTTTTGGCTCCTTGGAGAAGGTAGCTAAGGACTTTGAGGGCGGTAGCCTCGCTAGAGCGAAGGGCAGAGTGAGAGCTGTGACCAGTGCTTTGCGGTTTTTCAAGAAGAAGGGAACACTGTTCAACTTGATGCGTAGGGTTATGAGTTCAGGAGAGTACCATGCTCTGGGCGACTTTATGAGATCAATTATTCTGGTAGGTATGATGCACTTCCAGGATCCATACAACTTTGACCTTGAGAGGGTTAACAGATGTGTAATCCATTATGGTACTCCTGACGGACGGATAATTCCCTTCTGCACCTACAACAGTATTCACAGGGAACGCGTCGAAAAACAGTTCAGCATTCCCATAGAGGAGTGGCGTAAACAAAAGGGCATAAAAGAAGTGGCTGTGGAACAAGTAGTTGAAGGATAAAGACATAGACCAAGAAATATTTATTTCATTTCGGGGTTCTTTTCCCAATTTTAGGTTCCAACACCATCGTGGTTGTATTTTTTTAACCAAATTATTTTTCGCCGTGGTTTCGAATTATCCTCCCTTGATTTTGGGTAATACTATTATTTTTGTGTCTTTATCGATTTCCTCGTTTAGGTTTGCCTTTTTCCCATCTACGAGGACGGCGAAGAATTCTTGTTCCAGTCCCATTTCTTGGAGGAGATCCGCAACTGTTTGACGCTGATTGGAAATTATTTTCATGAGTCCCCCGACATGTTTAGCTTCAGGTCTGGACAATTATTTCTACCTCCCATAATAATTAGTATTTTAACTTGTTAGATGGGTTTCTCTAAAAAAGAAGTATTTACTTTAATTAAATTTTTCGCTGGAGTCAAAGGCGCTGTTAACTAAGTGTCTCCTATCATGTGTTGAACATTTTTCGGCTCAAACATCCCTCCTCCTAGAACATATTTCGGCGTTTTTTCACCGATGGAAAAACTGTGAGCAAGCTCCTCTCAAGGGTCTTAGGACACTTTCCGAAATATGCGCACAATAGGTAACGCTCAGTTAATTATGTCGCCTTTGGTGTAGAGTAGCAAGTATGCATTTTTGATTAGGGAAGTATGTAAAAGTGTTCCCCAAAAACCCTTTTTGAGGCAGAACTTGGAAAAGAAGATTGGAACCTAGAAAAGAAGGTTTAAAGCCGCCCCTTAAACAGAGTCACAACAAAAAACACCCTAACCCCCATACAAAAATACAGAAGCTAAAATAAACAAAAACAATGTGTGTCTGGTGCCAAAAATCTCATCACTTGTACCAAGCTTTTTTGGAGAATTCTCTATTTTGGTGGTAAAGTTATTATTTAAACTTTATTTTAAACTAATTGTAATGTTTTTTATAAATATCTCTTTAAAATTTTAGTTATGATTTATTGTTTAAGCGATTAATTTTTAAGCAATCATGCTAATCTTTGAAGTTAGATACTTTTGGGTGATGATGATGACTTCGGAACTGCTTTTGAATGAAATCAGAAATATTTTCTGGATTTTCCACACAAGTTATGATGAGATAATACAAGAACTAGAAGAGTTGGACACTGAAATTGAAATTGACGATTTCGACATTGCCATGTTGTCCCTTCTTGAAACTCTCCACGTTTTAAACCTAGACGAGAATCTGAATAGTTTGATAAATAAATATTTGAACATGCTCACAGGCCATAAAGCAGCTGCAATAATAAGGGAGGAGGTAAACAAAAAGGTTAAGGAGAAAGAAGAGAAAGAGGTGTGGGAAAGCCTGAGGGAAGCATTATCGCAGGGAGAAATCGAGGAAATACAGGAGCTAATAGAAGGAACCACAAGTTTCGTTAAAAAGTGGGAAACCCAGTGGGCAAAAAGAAAAAACGAGGACCACAGAGGACTCTACATCTAAAAAATAATTTTTATTAAAGACTTTAGATTACTGAATATTACTTTTTGAAGATTTTTTTGAACTGTTTATAACGAATAAATCATTTATTTCAAGTTTCAAAAGAATCTTAACATTGCAGATTTTCTGTGGCAAATTACAAATGGAAAATTACGGTAAGGTTTCTTACTTTGGTGGATGTATTAGATTTAAAGCTACCGCTAAGGCTCCCTTCCAAGCAGTTAAATCATTATCCGCCGAAGTGATGATTATGGTGTCTCCTTCTTGTACTTTGAAAGTTTCTCTAATCATTTTTTCCTCTTTGACATTTAACTCTCCTATCTTGGGAATAATTAGTTTCCCCCCTTTGCAGATGATTGTTGTTGCCCCTCCAGCGCCTACTTGTACAGCTTTATCGCGTTGCCCTAATCCGTCAGAGATTTTGTCCGCAGTGTTCCTCAGTCTAATGCCATAGTTACTTTCTCCCCCTATAGATAGCTCACTTTCTGGAAGTTTCTTCTCTTCAGCCATTACACTTCGCAGTTCTTCAACCGTTTTTTCCCCCTCAGCGGTTAGAATGTGTCCTTTCTTGCCCACCGGTTTAATTAAATTTAGTTGGGTTAAGCGGCGAAGCAGAGTTCTTATAACACCTGGCCCCAACTTTAGTTGCTCCCTAAGAGTGTATCTTCCAAGGGGATAGTTCTTCTGTGAGAAAAGTAAAAGCACCATGAGCACGTCAACGCCATCGAAACTGGGTGAAATCGTCGGAGACTCCTTCATTGCTTCCAATAACTCCCCTATTTTCATATAATCAATCCCAAATATTCTTATTTTTTTGAACATATAAAAATGTATACTAAAACTTCAAGGAAGCTTGTCCTAATAACAGTTAGAATTATATTCTATAAGTAATAGGGACTTTAACGAAGGGATCTAAACCAATCTGGCAAACGTAGGAAAGGAACCGTTCTGCCCCAGTGTTAACCTTGCGTAACTTTGGGTCTTCCTCCCCCGGTTTCATGGGGGCTTTCGCCCCGGCGATAGATTCGCAAAATCTCTTGTTTTTGGGCCTTTTTTTGGCGCTTCTCAAAACTGTTTCTCACCACTTGAACGGGATGGAAATATTAAAAATCGAGGAAAAACACCGATAAAACCATAAATTATCAGGGAACACAACGGCAAAAAACCATAGCAAAGATCCCGCGAATCTATCGCCCGGGGAACGGTTGAAGCAGGCACATCTCTCCTGCCTTCGGTGGGAGGATGTTCCCGGTTGTGTCCCTGTCCTCTTTTGGGCTTTTTCGAACTTCCCGCATTCCGGGCTTTGGCTGGAGTCGGCTGCACGACACATATATATGTATGGTTGTTTTTAAAGAATAATAGATTTAATGGTTTTTCTTTAACGTTAACTGTTGGAAGTTTCTTAAGTTAACAAACTTTCTAAATGGAAGCAGTTTTAACACCCGTGTTTTTACTCAATTTTTAAACAACCTTCTGAGGGGATCACAGTTGTATAAGGATCTGGAGCGCCAGGTGATAAGCGCCGGAAAATGTGTTATGTGCGGGACATGTGTCTCGGCTTGTCCTCAGGATTTGCTTGCAGTGGATGAGTGGGGTAAACGAATAGTTTGCGTTGGTAAGTGCCCCATAGATTGTAAGGTTTGTACAGATATATGTATTGGGTTGCACCCCATCGAGGTGGATTCAAGTGAGATTTTTGGAGCCTTCAGTGAGGTTGTTCATGTGCAATCTCTTATGGGCGATGTAAAGCAGTACTCATACTTCCAGTATCAGCCAATTCACCGTAGTCTTGGGGACATAGCTAAGCCCAAGAGTGGTGTGGTTTCCAGTATTTTAATCTACCTTTTGCAAGAGGGACTCGTTGGCTGTGCGGTTGTGGCTGGGCGTAGACAGGATGAGCCTTGGAGGCCTTCGCCTGCCATTGCTACGAATAGGAATGAGGTTCTTTATGCTTCGGGAACAAAGCCTTTTCACTGTCCAACAAACGCGGTGCTCATAAACGCTGTGGCTAATTTTGATCGGGTGGCTCTAGTTGGTTTGCCGTGCCACATAGAGGGGGCGCGGAGGCTTGCCGGGAGGTATAGAGAGTTTCAAGAGCATATAGCTTACTTGATTGGTATACCTTGTGGGAATATTCTTAGTCGCGATCTTTTCACCAAGCAAGCGGTCGAGAAGGGCATTGACGTCGAAGAAATTGTTGCTGTAGATTTTGACAATGCAGTTTTCAAGGAAGAAGTTCCCCTTAACAATTTGGGAATGTATATTGTGACCAGAGATGGAAGAAGGCACCCTTTGAGTCTTAATGAGTTTAAAGCTGCTATGGCGAAGGAGTGTATAGGCTGTAAGGATTTTTCTGCAGAATACTCAGATTTATCGGTGGCCACGCTGGGCGCTCCTACTGGTTGGTCAACTGTCTTTATCCGAACTAGGAGGGGGAAAGAACTCATTGAGGATATGGTTACCAAAGGTCTTCTGATAAAGAGGCAATTTGTCTATGAAAAGGTAAAGGACAAGGCTAAGCTGGCGGCCCAAGCAGAAATGGTGTGGTTGAAAAGTCAACCCAAAACATGGATGAGTATAGTGACCCAAGCTTTAATCAAGAGAGCAAGAATATACTATTAGCCTATTGTGCTTGGTTGAATTCGGGATTAGAAAACCCTCCCCCTTTAGAACGATTTCCGGGACGTATTGCTTTCTGGCTTCAATTTATGATTAAACTTTTAGGTTTTTGTTAAACGAATTTTTACAGATTGTACAGTCAGGATTTCTTGGAACTTCACAGGTGATGAATGTCATATCTTCACCGTCAAAGAATAGTATTTTACCTATTAATGGTTCACCTAGGCCTACAATCAACTTTATTACTTCCATAGCTTGCAGAACTCCCAACACGCCTGGTGTCACCCCTGCTACGGGAAAACGCTCTGCTTCGGGTGGGCTTTGTGGGAATATGCACCTCAAACAGGGGCCCTTTCCAGGAACTATTGTAGTCATTTGACCCTGAAATCCGTATATTCCAGCGTGAACAAATGGAATTGTCTTTTCAACGCATACTCTGTTAATTAGAAAGCGAACTTTGAAATTGTCCATAGCGTCAAGAATCACCGTAGCACCCGAGACAAGATCCCCAATATTTTTTTCATTAATCTCTGTTTTTATTGCTTCTACTTTAATTTCAGAGTTGAGCTCTTCTATCTTCTCCTTTGCTGAGATAACCTTAGGTCTACCCAGATCCTTTTGCCAATGTAAAATTTGCCTGTTCAAATTACTAAGCTCAGAGCTCTCCTTGTCCACCAAAACCAGATTACCAACACCAGCAGCTGCTAAGTAGATAGACGCTGGACAACCCAAACCACCTATACCCATAACTACAACTTTAGCCTGCTTCAATTTTCTCTGGCCCTCTTCCCCCCATCCAGAAATACGCATTTGCCTATCGTACCTCTCCTTCTCAGAAACCGAGAGATCCATGAATAAGCCTCCAATTACGTGAACGTTTTAGAACATGCTTAAACTTGTTACGTTATCTCTTAATTAAGATTGTTAAAATTTAACTTTATTTGGCTTGGCGATGTTAAATTTGTTTTATTGCAACTTTTTCTCCCCGATTTTCTCTTTTTTACACAGAGAATAAAGGCTTTTTCACCACTCAATAGCGCCAGCTAGGGAAACCAAATCCATTTAACATCGTCAAGTTAGTTTTTTTCAATTTGCACATAGAAATATGAATATTTCACCCTAGACAGGAGTTCATCCACCTAGGTATAATAGTATAGGAATGCTAGCAAGAAGATGTGTACTCTTTGATTTCATCATTTTGGGTATTCTGTCTTCGAAAACGGGCGCCAAAACGTTCCTCCCTAAAAAATAAAAGCTTCAAATTATTCTATATTTTGAACTCTAAAAATATCCTTAAAAAAACAAAATATTTCGAAAAACTGTCAAAATCATAAATTTAATCAATCTCCTCGCACTAGTTAATTATAGGGTGGCGACTAATGCCAATGTTTAGTAAAGATAAAAAGGAAGGAAATCTAGACCCCCCAATAGTTGGACAAGCATCAAAAACTTCCAAATCCAGCAAAGAGTCGGACGTGTTAAAAGAGGTTAAACTAGGAATAGATAGGCTCTCAAGTATTTTAGCGACCTACTTATCCTCATTCGAGGAAAGAATGGTTAAAATTGAAAAACAGATTTTAAATCTTGATACCCGAATCAACAGCTTAGAAAAGGGCGGGGTGAGGAGCACCGCTCCCACTGGGGGAATACGTGTCCCATTACAACTTGTTGAGGACGCCACCAGAGCTGAACCAATAATGGTTAAAAAACAGCCGGAGCCCCCTCCAGTACCGGCTGCACCGCTCTCTCCCGAGGTTCCCAAAACAGCCACCACAATTCCCAAAGCTGAAAGTTATGGTCCGGGAACCGAAATGCTTGAAGCTGCGACCTTAACAAGAGTGCAATCTACAACTCCTCCAGATAACATACCCCTCTCAAAGGAGGCTCCCATAGCTGAAAACTTTTTCGATGAGTTAAGAACACGTATTGATAGAAAATCAGCTCAACTTTCACAAAACGTAGTTTATCAACCTAAAAAAGTAGAGACTGCCGAAGTTGAAACGAGAAAAGCCATTCAAACCATTTCCGGGGATGCTTACCCTGAAAGAAGAACCGAAGAAGATATTAAAGCAGTACTTCAGCGTTTAAGGGAATCAATAAAAAAAGCAGGATAATGCCTTCACTCTCCTCGAATACCCGATTGGCAGTATTTACAAAAATGAACCAAGAACTCGTCTTCTCAAAGAAGTGGAATTAACTGTGAGGGGTCTGAATATTTAAAATACAGAAAAATTAAACATCGACCTAGAAAAAGCAGTGCGGAATCCAATAGGTGTAAGGGACATTTATCCAACATGCGTTCAGAATCTTCGACGATTTAGGTGTGGGAGTATATTCGCCTTCTACAATGTTGAAGCCTTTTTCTTAAAAATTATTGTAGACAAATAGAAACTTCATCTGCTTTAAGCGCATAGAACCGGTGGAAACCAAATTTTTAGGTAAACATCAATTATACTTTATGGCAGTATTAGATAATTTTTACTATGAAGGAATCTTCTTCTTTGGCTAGGCCTATGATTTTTTCATTCTCGTCTAACATTGCGTATGCTCTTCCCACTTCTGTTTCTACCTCGTTTTTAAAAATGTTAACGCTGACATAAATCCGCTCTTTCTGACTTATTGGGTCCCTAATTTTGTCGGATACGAACTCAAAGTTTCCTTTAAACATTATGGGGTAGGCGGCAAGCATTTTTATTGATTTATCCTTAATAAGGCGGTGAGGAAGAGCGGCTAGGTCGTCTTGTATTAGAGCCACCCCTGCATGGCTGGCGTATGCAGGGTTAATTTGAGAAATGTTATAAATTTCAGTGAGGGCAGCTATATCCGCTCGTAAAAGTAGAGGGTCGTTCTTTTCCGCGTATTCCCTCATTTTCTGCTGATCCACTTCAATTTTCCACATCCAATTTTTCAAATCAACCCAAAAAGCTCCTGAAACCTTCTTTTTCTCATCTATCTTCATCAATTGGCCTCCTTAAAGACCAGTTGGCTTGAACCTTCATCAGAGATTGCGGTCGTTAAGTGGGATATAATGTAAACCCCCATCGTAGAGAGCTAAAAATATAAAGATTTGTACTGGTTTAGCGTATAATATTAAAGGTCTTTAGCAGAAAATAAATTTTTCTTGTATAAACCAAGTGTCGGAATACTACCAAAAAGCATTTTAAAACGCTCTACGCATCATTTGGATACTGTGGTGTACATATTTTACGCAGAAAACTAGATTGGCTCCGGAGGAATCCTATGTCCGAAACGCTGAACCGCATACATGGTTGCTTGGTGGGATTGACCATAGGGGATTGTTTGGGTGCAGCAACAGAGGGCATGACTCCCTACCAGATAAGGTCAAAGTTCGGGGTTATAAAAGACCCTTTAAGTTTGGAAATAACCGATGACACCGTTCTGAACTTTCTTATAGCCGAAGCTCTTATAGAAAACCAAGCAGATGTTACCCACGACAGTATTGTAAAAGCGATTTTAAAAAGTGCTGATTGTCCACGTTTAGGTTCATCTACAAAGGCCTCGATAATGCGTCTACAAAATGATCCTAAAACTGTTTCTACCACAGGCAATACCAATGGAGCTGCTATGCGTGCCTTTCCTATTGGTTTATGTACTCCTTATGAACCCGAAGTGATTTTGGAGAAAACCGTGACCTCCTCAGTGGTAACTCATGGGGGTAGTCCAGCAATTTCAGCGGCTGTGGCAGTATCTTGTGCAGCTTCTGCGGCGGTGGAAGGATTCAGTGTAGAGGAGATAGTTGATGCTGCCTTTGAAGGAGCTGAGCTGGGCGAAAATTTCGGAGTCAAATCTGGTAAAAGTGTGGCGTTCCGCATAAAAATGGCAGAGGAACTTGTGAGAAACCAAACAGACCCTTGGGAAATACTGAGGACTCTTTATAGGGAAATAGGTGTCGGGCCGCTCTCATGGGAATCTGTGCCAGCAGCCTTCGCAATTTTTTCAGTTTTTAAGGGCGACATTAGAAAAGCCCTACTAGTAACTGCAAATTCTGGAGGTGATACTGACACTTTAGGTTGCATTGCAGGGGGTCTTTGCGGGGCGAAAAACGGTTTAACCCCTATTCCCAAACGTTGGAAAAGATTCGTAGCGCGGCTGGAACCTAAAATTCCCATGGGAAATATAGGAAAAACCGCCGAGGAGCTAACAAATCTCAGGACGAAACTGTACTCTAAGATGAGGCGTGTTTATTGAAGAAAGGTTTATTAAAACCAATTTGCCATTAAAGCTATATTTATATCCATAGAAATACATTTAAAAATTAGACTCCTAAAACAAAACAGTATATTATATGGGAGGTTAATTGGTTGTCGAGCAAAGTAAACATGCTCTTAGACGAGTACCATAACGAGGAAACCAAAGCAAGGATCTACAACGACATAAAGAATAGTATTGTGAACTGGGGTTTAGACCTCTATGTAAACTCCTCTGCGCCGCTAACCTCCAAACTGCTGGAAACATACGACGCCTTGGCCATCATAGGTCCCCGAAGATTTCGAAAAGAGTACGATTGGAAGGTTGAGGAAACCCGAGCGGTTATGGACTATGTCCAAGAGGGTGGAATACTGTTGGTAACCCCCTCCCGAGCTGACAGGATCTACAAGACGGTTTTTGCCCGTGAACTCGGGATTGACTGGTTAGGAATGAATTCCAAATTTGTTACCGACTTTACTCTGCATCCCATTACTTCAGGAATATTTAAGATTCATGCTCCATGGTTTAGGGCAAACTTGATTCCTGAATGGACACAAATCGCCAGAGTCCAGCTGGGTGTACGCTCATTTCCAGTGATAGCAATTAGGGAATTAGGAAGAGGCACAATGATTTTTGTGAGCAGTATAATGTTGTTCACTAGGGCTTTCATGAGAAGATTTGACAACGCCAAAATTCTGCTAAACATGTTCACTTGGATCAAGGAACTTAGCGCAGGAAAAGGAATAAAAAGAAAGGCTCCCAAAGAGGAAAAAATGGTTATCACAGGGGAAGAAAAACCAAAGGTAGAAATAAAGTTGGAACCGCCGAAGAAGGCCCGGTTCTGTCCACACTGCGGCGTTGAAGTTCCACAGTTTGCAGTTTTCTGTCCAAACTGTGGAGCAAGCATAGAAGAATAAGCCCCACTCCCAAATTTTATTCTCTTAAAACATAATCACAGAAACTGTCAATACAAATTTTGAGAATTGTTTTCTATCTCCGTCTACATTTAGATGTATGCTACTTTTGGCAGTACAAATTCGCTGTAGCTCTAAACTTGTTGGGTATGAAGCGGTGAAAGAGCCTTCTATCAACTTTATAGGCTTGATCAAATATTCGTCCAAAGTATTTCTTTGGTAGTAACCCCTTCGCAAAGAAGAATATGAAGTATGAAAAGAAGGTTTCAGCCTTAGTAAAAACTTTCCTAAATCCCGCCATGTACCCGCTCCTAATTAACTCATTTATGGTAAACATGTAGGGATCCGTCTTTAATGCCTTGGGGTTTTGATGCATATTTAGTAGGCGTTCACTGGTTCTGGGGTCTAGGCTTGAGCCGGATCTCCGATTAAAAATTTCCCCCAACTGAGTTAATACAACACCAAAAATTCCAACTAACATAATCCCTAGGCGATTAGGTTCCTCCAAAATGGCCAAATATCCCCCCTTCTTCAGGATTCTTCTACCTTCCCTCAAAAAGAAGGAGTAGTTCGGGAAATGATGCAAAGAGGACGAACAAATCACCAAATCAAAAACATCACTTTTTAAAGGAAGGCCTTCACAATCGCAACGAAGCCAAGAGATGTCGCTGGAGAATCCACTTTTCTCAGCCTTCTCCTTAGCCCTCCCCAGTATACCTGAGCTGATGTCACATCCCACCACTTTAGCTCTTGATCCATAAGCCTTGAGGTTGAGTGCAATTTTGCCAGTGCCACAAGCAGCGTCCAAAACCAACATTTTTTTGGTAGCGTCAATTCCCGCAAAAGCTAGTTCTGAGTAAAGTACCTTCCCATACTTATAGGAAGTCTTTATATCAAAAATATCATCATAATATTTGCTTTCCAAGTCATGCCTAAGGATGTTGTTCCTCTTTATTCTATTAGAGTCTAGAGCCAATTCAACCCACCCTTTTTCAGACACTCGCCTGCTCTTTTAAGGCCCCTTTATTTGCTGGAGAGTGGTTTCTCCACATTTTGTATGATTTCTTGGATTTTTGGGACAAGAATATCTTTTTTTAATGTTTCTGCAATTTTGCTCACCGCTGTCAAATTATGAATTAGTCCATTTAGCCACTGAAAAATATCTCCTGGATACGCATAGAGTTCAAATTCTTCATTTAATGTTTGAGATATACCTGATAGCTTCAGTCCTTGGTACCTTAACTCTACAATCTTTTTACTCAAAGCCACTTGGCCACAATCACAGAAAGGGTTCTCCTTGCAGTTGCAGTTAAAGAATTCTAGGATCCATTTGGCAAAGAGATCAAGAACCCATTTCTCCAATTTTTTGGATTTTCTGGTTCTGGAAGCATCCATCACATCTAATACTGCCCCGGAAAAGAGTCTGGTTGGAAAATTTGTGCCGTAGGCTTTGTTCAACTCCGCCTGCAGCCTTGAAGACAGATAAACTGATTCAAAGGGTTCTAACTTTATAGCAATTTCTAAAGGATCCCTATCAATGTTTTCTACAACAAAGACGGCTTCTGAAGGCGACAGAAAAGAAACACTGGCAGCCCTTCCCAAAGGTGAAACTACCAAAGTTTTTCCATCCCTGAAAACCATTCCACTGTTTTCAAGGTATTCAATTATCTTACCGAGCTCCACTGTTCTGCCAATCAGCTTCTGGTAAATCTCCTCCAAATCTCTAAAAGCAGTTTTTTCACTCATAGATATACTCGCCAATAGTTGCTCTGCACACTGCTCCAAACTGTAACTGGGATAAACCTCCTCTATACCACCCCTCAGCAGACTCATAGCCACCTCATCTTCCGTTTCTTCCTGAGCCGCATTATACCTTAATCCCGGCTCCACCATGACAACCACTTTACCCCTCTCATGCTTTCCGTATCTGCCCGCTCTGCCAGCCATCTGCTCAAAGTCCGCCACTGTTAACCACTCCTTCCCTTGTGTCAGTGATTCAAAAATCACTTGGCTGGCGGGAAAATCAACCCCCGCACCCAACGCGGCCGTCGCCACAACAGCAGCTATGATTCCCACTGAAAAGCCTGTTTCTATCCTTTTTCTTTGGGGGTAGGTCAAGCCAGCGTGGTAAGCCTCAGCAGTGATTCCTCTATCTCGGAGTATTTGAGCTAGTCTATGAGCTCGTCTTCGCGAGTAGGTGAAAACTATGGTTTGGCCTCTGTATCCAAACTTGCTTATTTGTTTGTACTCCCCCTTGATTAATTTTTCAAGAAATCTGATTTTCTCATTGGAATTTGCAGCAAGTAGAAGGTGTCTCTCTAGGGGTACCGGGCGATTGTCTGATACTACCAACTTTAAATTTAGGCTCTTTGCCAATTCCTCGGGGTTACTAATAGTTGCTGAGAGACAAATCATTTGGCTTTCTGGATACAGCTTTCTGAGCCTTATCATTATTCCATCAAGCTCTGGCCCTCTCTCCTCGTCAGCCAACATTTGAATTTCATCCACAATTATTGTTTTTACGTCTCCCAAATCGCGGTGACGCTGTGAACGCAGAAGATAATCCAAGGCCTCGTATGTTGCTGAAACTATGTCAGCGTTTGCAATGTCTTCATCCATGATTACCAGTTCCTCTTCCCCCACGTCTATTTTACTCATCCCTACCCGAATGGCGGTTTTAACGCCCAGCTTTTCATACTTCCTTTTGAATTCCAAATACTTTTGGTTGGCTAGAGCCACTAGGGGAGCCAAATAAACCATTTTTTTACCTTCAAATATTTTAGGCAGAGCTGCCAGCTCACCTATAAGGGTTTTCCCACTGGTAGTGGAGCTCAGCACCAGCAAATTCTCGCCCTCAAATAGTCCAGCCTCTATAGCTGCAACTTGAACTGGCATAAGTTGGACGACGCCGCTATCCAGTAGAACCTGCACCAATTTTACGGGTATGGGCAACTCGTCTAAACTCATAGTTTTAGTTTTTTCTCCTGCCTCAATGGTGTCAAACAGTGTCAAATCTGCATTCTTGAAGGGATCAAAATTGGGGGACAGGATGGTTATGATACTTTCCAAATCTTTTTTCCGATCAAGAATGTTCCAAAGTTGCTTTTTCATTTCTTCAGAAATGTGCGTGCCCCTAAACCCTAGCTCCCTGTCCAACTCTGCCCTCACACAGGTTCGACACAAGGCGTTTCCACTGGCATAAAAGGTGTTATCCTCACTTAGAACTGTTATGAAGCCATCAACTAGACAGTACTTACAAACTTCTAAAATCTCTACCTTCTTAATTCCGAAATCCCTAAACATAGTTAAAACTTGGACCTTTAACTCTTCTGGAAAATCCGAAGCGATGAGGATCCTTCTAGCGCTACGCAGAAGAGACACAAACTCTTTTGGCTGAATAAAGGACTCTCTACTGCCAGACTTGATTCTCACCCGAATGGGTCTCAAAAGATTTTCCCTAGGATAATAAAACTCAACCAATAAGCGGAGTTCTGGCTTGACTCTTTTCAATTTAGGGTTTCCACCCAAAAGCAAAACCTCTACGCTGGAACCTTTTCTCACTTGAACAAACACCAAAATGTAGCTTCGAGGAATTGCTTCCAAGATTTACAACTCCACTTCCATAGAAATAAAAGGGAACATAAATGCCCAAACTATTTCCAAAAAACTGGTGCATGTGCCCAGCTATGTTATGTTCACATTTAATAAGATGAGCTAAAATTTCTTTCTCTGGCGGGAATCGTAAAGAATAAAAAAGTTGCTATCCTTTTAATGGCGGAGATGCGTCGAATTGAAGGTCACAGAGGAAATTTTCTATTTTCCGGGTATAAACTTTGATTGCAACGTTTTTTTGATAAAAGATAGTGTTTCAGATGAGTTGACAGTTATCGACTGCGGCACCGGGTTTTTCTTCGACCGTTTAATTAAAAGGATTTCTCAGGAGGGGCTGAAACCTGAAAATATTGCCCGCGTTATCTTGACCCACGTTCATTTTGATCACAGTGGTGGACTCATCAACTTCGTGAGGGAATACTCTCCCCAAGTGTTGGTTTTCCACTTGGAAGCAGACAGCATCGAGAAAGGCGGAAACGGGCTGCTCCTAGCAAGAGAATTCGGTTTAGAATTTACACCCACCAAAGTTCACCAAAGACTAAAAGAGGGAGATATAATCAAAGCCGGAAACCTAAGTCTGAGTGTAATTAATACTCCGGGACACACTATCGGCAGTATATGCCTGTATGACCAAGACCAGAAAGTACTTTTCTCCGGGGACACGGTGTTTACACAGGGAAGCTTCGGTAGGGTAGACTTCCCAACGGGGGACGCGAAAAAACTCACTCAATCCCTAGTCCTGCTGAGCAAACTAGATGTTCAATACCTACTCTGCGGGCACCTAGACATCGCTACCAGAAACGCAAATGAGCAAATAAAACTTTCACTAAAAAATGCGCGTCTATGGCTTTGAAGAATAATTGCGCCTCTGAGATGGATTTAATTATCCACCACTCGCCATCTTTTGTCTATATTTTTACTGCTAACCAAAATTATTGGGCAGTGTCTTCGATGACGTAGCGAAAGATGACTGTTTTCCCTGCAGTTTTGCTGTCCCGAGTTATTTTGACTATGTCCCCCACATTTCCTCCAATTGCTTTTATGGCAGGGTCAGAAACTTTTATTTTGGGAAGATCTTCCTTCTTGATGTTGTACTTTTTAAGAATTTTTTCATATTCTTCTGGTTGGGCTATTTCGTGTTTGGGGACAAGGTAATGGTCAAAGATGTTTAATATGGGGTAATCCACTATTAGTTCTATGTTGGATTCTAATGCGATTTCTCTAGCCTTGGGTGTACTTCTTTTTCCTCCCACCAGAAATCCTTTGGAGGCTCCCTTCTCATCCATAATCTCCTTTAAATTGCGCACTAGTGCGGTTCCAATAACTTTTTGAGAATCGTAACTTCTAATTATGAAGACGTTTTCTTCACCATTCTTAACCGCCCTAATAAGCCTATAGTTGCCCTCTTTTTTCTCCTCTATTTCTTTCACTTCGTAGCCTCTTAACTTTAAGAAACCCACAATTTTTTCCTCGGAACTCACGTTATCACCCTTAGGAGTGGAGAAACAAAATAGTATATAAACACTAGGTATAATTCAAAAAAAATCTTATTAAAATTGAGAAAAATATATCTAAAACTTCATGAACTGCTTCAAAATCTTGAATATACACTTAGAGAAATTAGTTAACTTAATAATTATATTCCTCTAATAATATAACATAAAAATACAAGTGAGCGTTGCACAAAATTGACGGAAAGTAGACTCTCTGCCCTAACCAAAATCCTCGAGAACCTGAACTCAAAGGGCGGATTCCACGGAAGCATAATAGCTGGAGAAGACGGATTAGTCCTAGCCGAAGCCACCAAAGAACTGGACAAAAACGTTATAGCAGCAATGGCCGGACTCTCCCACAGCACCGCAGAGAAGGTCAAAGAACAGATTGGATTGGGAGACGTAGAAAATGTAATAATTGAAACAAATGGTGGAGTTCTAGTTTTCCGAGGAATATACCTCCCAGCAAGCAAACTTATACTAGCGGTGATAATGCCCTCAGCTAAACAAACCAGCAGACTAAGAGACGCCGCAAATGTTCTCCTTCACAAAGACCGCAGATACGAAGTAATAATAGACTCAGCAGTAGAAGAAATAATCAAAATCTTCTCCAAATAATACAAATGCAAAGCAGCGCCTACATAAAAACGTCTCTCCCTTTTTTTACCAACAACCTTAACCCATTTTATGCAAAACCAAGCTCACACCTCTGCTCTAAAAAAGAGATATTATAGGAAACATTTTCAAAAAGAATAAAAAAGGGTCTAAGAAACACTCATAGAAGGAAAATCAAGCTATCAGCAAAAAATACATATTTTAAGGATACTTTCCATCTGGATGTATGAGAATGGTCTAACTCCACCCTCCTAATAATTCTGGAAAAAAGGCTTCAGAATGCACCCTTACACCATTGCTTAAAAGAAAACATAAACTCAAAGTCTCTCATAAAATTGGTGGAGGTGACAAAAACTTACACCATTGCTTAAAAGAAAACATAAACTATAGACTTTCCATTTAATTTATCCCTTTTCGCTTCCAGAAAATATGGTTTTTCCGCCTTTTTTTGGGGAAAGAGGCTTTAAATAACCCCGGGTTAAGGTGAAGTTTAGGAAAAAATTAGTGAAAAAATCTATAGCAAAGGTGTGTGCTGCCCCAAATTAGTAACCAAAAGTTTTATAATTTGAGAATTATTGTAAATCCCGAGTACTAAGTGAGGTTAGTTATATATGTCCATCGATGATATAGATTCCAAGCTCTTAGAAATTCTCAAGAAGGATTCGAGAACTCCCGCTTCCAAGATTGCTGATGAGCTTGGAATTTCGCGGATGACTGTGAAAAACAGGATGAAAAGGCTTGAAGACTTGGGTATAATTAGGCAATATACTGTGACGCTGGGGGTTAAACCTTTAGTCTCTGCGGCTGCTCAACCTAGAAAAGTGGAGCGGGTCAAAAGTGGTATACCTGGTTTTGATGAATTGTGTGAGGGTGGGCTGCCAAAAGCCACCACCACTCTACTTATGGGGCCCCCGGGAGCAGGGAAAACGGTTTTTGGGCTTCAATTTCTTTACTACGGTTATAAGAAATATAATGAGCCAGGGGCCCTCATAGCTCTCCAAGATTCCCCCGAAGATTTGCTCACATTCGCTTCTGCCTTGGGAATGGACTTGGACATGAATAAAATAATTATTATGAGCCCCTTTTCTCCAGACACTATGATTCGTGAAAGGGCAGACTTTGAAACACTAACTATAAACTTCGAGAAGGCCGTCGAGGAGGCCATAATACAAGTGGGTGCAGAGAGGGTAGTCATAGACCCCATATCCATATTCCTCTCCCGCTTCGAAGACATATATACCAGAAGAAGAGAAATCTACCTGTTAAACAATTTTCTGCGTTCAAGGGGATGCACCAGCATCCTAATCGCTGAGAATTACAATCAAACAGAGTATGTTTTAGAAAGCTACGTGGCGCAAAACGTCATAATAATGAGATACGGAATTGACGGAAATCACAGGAAAAAAGAGTTAGAGATACTGAAAATGTTTGCCACAGACCACAGCCGAGGCCTCCACCCCTTCTGGATTACAAAGAACGGGTTAAACATAGAACCCTCAACTTAAATGGTAGTTCACCAATCAACAGCCCACCGTAAAGGCTTCCTACCCTCTGAACTTCTACTTCCATAGACCGGTAGAAAAAATTTTCCACTTTCCATTTTGCTCTAAAAACTTTATGGAAACTAACACCACATCTAAAAGGTTTGTGTAGGATACCACGTCACAATAAAATTTCCTACTCTTCTTCAAAAATGTAGTTAAAATCCCAAATTGGTTTTCCCGCAGCTTCTGCTTCTGAGCTTACATGTTCAATTTCGTGTTCTAGGCTGAAAGCCATGCTGCCCTTAAATTCTATTTTCTCTTCATTCAATTTTCCAATTTTGATGGTCTTCTTTTCGGGATCAATTTTCGCGATTAGCCCCTTATCAAAAACCGCTTTCACGTTATAGGATCTCTGCACTAGTTTGCGTTCAGCGCTTGATCCACATTTTTCTATCCTGTGGACTCTACCCTCTTTTTCAACGATTCTGGGATTAACTAAAAGATAAATGGTTTCGCAACTTATACCCTCTTTGGTTTCGCTATTATATACTGTTTCCCGATCCTTAACTGCAACTGAAAAATTCTCTTCGTCTTTAATGCTCCAGTCTCCCCCATACTTTATGGAGAGGAAGAGGGGAATTAACATATTTGGAGGAACATTATAGGTCTGGCTTATTTTTTCTTCTGATGCCGCGAATTTCAATATGGTTTTGAATTCCTCTATGCCCTTATGGTCACTCAAGATGATTCGCCTCAGCGCTTATTAGATACATAAATTAAATCTCTGTGCTTGTTATTTTCGGTTTTTCTAGGTTTTTTGATTGTCATATTGTTGGTTGGTGATTTTAATTTAAAAATTTACATATATACAAATTTTAAGTATATTTATATAATTTTTATGTTTAAGAAAAGTTTGTATGATAATATTTATTTGCACTTAAATTTAATATAATTAGTAGGAGGAATGCGATTTGGTGTGCCCCGAATACGATCCTTCTGAGAAAAAGTGCAAGGTTACGGGTCTTGTATTCCGCCAAGGAATGGAGGCCCCCTGCGAATACGTAAAAGATCCGAGTAAATGTAGACTAAATATGTAAAAGGCAAAAATATCATATTCCTCCTTTTCTTTTTCCTTGAGAAAGCTTTGCCGTTTCGGATCACTTCTTGGTTAAGTAATACATTTAAGAGTAGAAAATATAAACAATTAGCGTTGACAAGGTTTTTTAATTCATTGTATGTATGGACGTGAAACAAGGTGGGTAAAAATTTTGATAAGGCTCTGAGAGAGTATCTTAAACCTCTCGAAGGCTTCGCCAACTATCAGAACTGGTGGGACTGGTACAAGAATACAGAGAAAAGGGTTCAGCTCTACGTCAAGCAGCTCCAAGAATATATGCCCCAAGTTTCTAAACTCAAAATTCTGGATTTGGGATGTGGTGCAGGAGGAATCTGCGTTTCTTTCGCTATTAGGAGGAATAGGGTAGTAGCACTGGATCTCGATAAAAAGCTTATGAATCTCACAAGAATTAATGTTGATGACTCAGAAAACAGTTTTCCTCCTAGTGGAGGGGTAGGCGAAGTATTGGGTAGCGGAACCAGTCTTCCCTTTAGCGATGAAACATTTGACCTAGTAATTTGCAATGACGTAATAGAGCATCTGGAGGAACAAGAAAAACTAATAAGAGAAATATACCGTGTACTTAAGACTAGAGGCTACCTATATCTCACAACTCCTAATAGGCGATATCCCCGAGAATCCCACACTGGCCTTTTAGGTATTACGCTGCTACCTAAGAGGTTGACCGATATTTTCATTCGCATGTCGGGATTGGGGACAAGTTTCCCCGTTAAACTGGTTTCTTACGAGACCCTTATAGAATTACTCTCAAAGGTTAAATTTCGCTCAGTTATAAATTCACCCAAGTGGGACAAGCATTTACCAAACTCTGGCATTATGAGAATAGTAAGAAAAAGTAGGGTTCTGGAGTGGATCTACAACCTATTTACCCCCCTGTACATTGTTCTAAGTAAAAAACTAAATAACTAATTCAGAAAAAAGCTTCGAGAAATGGAAAAACTTTTTGAGCAAAATAATGGTTTAAACATCAAATAATAAAATGGGTTAATAAAAATGGGAAGGTGAGTTCAATGCCTAAAATCAAGGTTGCAGTTGTTGGAGTAGGTGACTGTTGTTCCTCACTAGTTCAAGGAGTTAGTTCATACAAGAATGGAGATTTTGTGGGACTAAAATTTCATAACTTTGGAGGATACAAGCCGAGCGACATAGAGTTCACCGCAGCCTTTGACATAGACTCCCTAAAAGTGGGTAAGGATCTGTCTGAGGCCATTTTTGCGCCGTCCAATCGTTACGAAAAAGTAAATGATGTAAGCCATCTGGGCGTAACTGTTCAGAAGGGAGAAGTGATGGACGGCATTGCAGAATATCTGCGTAACCAAATTAAGGTGGACAAGAGGCCAAGTGTAAATGTGAGCGAAGAGTTAAAAAAGAGCAAAACAGAAATACTGATAAACTTTCTCCCCACAGGTGCGGTGCAAGCCTCAAAATGGTACGCAGAGCAGGCAATTAAGGCTGGATGCGCCTTCATTAACACGACGCCAACAGCCATAGCAAGTAATAGAGAGTGGGCCGTCCGGTTTGAAGAAGCAAAACTCCCCCTAGTTGGGGACGATATTATGAATCAAATTGGCGCCACCATCCTACACAAAACAATACTCGACCTACTAGTGAGAAGAGGAGTAAAAATAGACCAAACATACCAGCTAGACATTGGCGGTGGGGTTGAATCTTTAGTTACGCTTGAGAAGGCCCGTGGCGACATTAAAAGAGAAGTTAAGAGGAAAGCTATCCAAGAAGCTGTACCCTATGCGGTTCCCATAGTGGCGGGAACCACAGACTATGTAGACTTCATGAAGAACACAAGGGACTCCTATTTCTGGATTAGCGGAAGATACTTTAATAATACCCCTGTTAAAATTGACATTACTCTCAGAACAGTTGATGCCCCCAACTCATCATCAATACTGCTTGATGTGATAAGAGGAGTGAAGTTAGCGCTCGACAGAAAAGTGTATGGAACAATTGACACACTCTGCGCATACGGATTCAAAAATCCACCAAAACCCTACCCACTAAGCGAGACAGAAAAAATGTTAAACCAGTACATCGAGGGAAAAATTAAGAAGTAGAACGGTTTGATAGAAAACCTTTACCACTTCCTTTTTTAAGCCATCTACCCTTCCCCTCAAACTTTTTGGAAAAACCGTAAGCTAAGCGAAACACTTTACGGTAGATTGTAGAGCAGAGTTGCGTTTTTTTACGTAGCTAAGGGCAAGAGAAGGGGGGAGTTGTGTTTGCAGTTAAGTCACAATTAGTGTGGCTAACAAAATGGTTGCTCCCCATACCATAAGTATGGCTGGTTGAAACTTGAGCTGGAATAGATAGATTTTGTATACTGAAAACAAAGGCAGATACACTAATATGTTTATAGACTTAATTAACACCATTAAGGAAATTATTCTCCAATCAATTACCAGGTACCATCCAAAAACGATGGTTATAATGGAGCCTACAATGGCAAATGCTAGGAAGAAGTATCTCCCTCTTTCCCACGAGCGCAAACTAACTGCAGTAGTTTTGATGCCCAAGTCTCTGTCCACAAAGTAGTCTCCAAGAAGGTTTTGCATCTGAAAAAGGCATGAAACTACGAAGAAGGCCGCAGCAAAGAAGTAGGCGGTCCTGTTCAGCATTCCACCATAGGTCGTGGCGCCAATCAAAATTAATAGTGAACCCAAAAATAAACCATGAGATATCAAGTCAACCACCGGCCTCTTTTTAAATCTAACCGGAGGTATAGAGTAGAGGAAACCTAGCACCACGCAAGTGACAGAAAACAAAAATCCCAAGAGTCCCCCAACATAGGAAAAGAAGGCTATAGACGCCACGGCTAATACAATACTGAATATTATTGCCTCTTTTTTGGTGATAAGCCCTCTTGCTACAAGATTGCTGGTCTTTCCAGCATTTATGTCCTCCTGCACATCAAACGCATTATTTATGGAGAAGAAGGAACCGGTTAGAAAAAATGCAAAAACACCAATGGGAATCATATGTAACAAGACGTTGAAGGTAACTTGAAATATGCTTTGGAATTTTCCTAGGCTGAATGTCGTAGCCCAGCCTATTACCACCAGACTAGTCCAACCAGCAATGTTCCTCATCCGACAGTTTAGAAAAAGATTCTTAATCTTAAGAAGTGTAGAATGGTTAACAGTCATCAAATCACCTAAAATAATAAGAATGTGATTGTAAAACCTATTTAAAATTTGTCTAAACAGTTAATATTTGAAATTTTATCAATCAGGTCTTTTAGGATAGTGAATATATGCTTTTTAAGAGTTTTTAAATATTTATGTTTATTTTGAATGCAAAATTAGCACTAAGAAACTTTTTGATGATTTATTATTTAGGTTAGGTTGATGTCTTATATAGGGTCAGGAGTTCTTGGGACATTCTAACTGATTGTATGCTTAAGTGGGTATTTCCAATTTCTGTTTCAAGCAACTCCGCAATTTTTTGGATTCCGTTAGCTAGCAGTAGGGCTCTATCATACCACCCTTTCTCCAACGCAAACTTAAGACTCTCGGTCATCCTTATTAGGGAGATTGCCTTTTCCAGCAAAAAACCACCTCAAATGTCTTGTATCTAGGTATGTACAATTAGGTATATAAATATTTTGTTATAAAGCTACACAATTCATTCAAATATGAGAGAAAAATATTTTAAACCCCCTTTTTTAACCAAACATTTCTCCGAGCCGGAAAAAATAGCCCTTAAACAAACACTCGCAAAAAATTGAATTCCCTCCAAGAATTAATTAATATTTGAATGTAATTACAACCCCCTACTAAATCTATTATGCTTTTAATATAAAGAAAAGTCTCCGTCCAAAAAAACGGTTTAAAAGTTGATCCAGTCAATGTCCCATAATGCTGAAGAAACCTTTTGATTAGGACTCTTTTTTGAGTAGTTTGCCTGTGTCGTTAAGGGATGCATAGTGTTTGAGCAAAACAATTAACGGGTGCCAGGTGCCTCTGTTTCTGGCGGATGATTACTAAAGCTATTGGTGTAACATCCTCATCTCACACACTTTTTTTAGTAAAACCATTATTTACGAGATAAAGGAAAGGTGGGAAAATTGTTTCTGTCCAAGAAAGGTAAAGCGTTGAAGGGAAATTATTGGGAAAATCAGGAAAACATTCAGAATATGACCAAAATCCTATTTGAGGAAGTGTCCGACCTAAACCGTCGCTTCAAAGTCTTAGAACAGCAAGTGAAAATAATCATCCAAGAACTTTACGGTTTCAGGAGAATTTTCCCCGAAGACGAAAATGAAAGAACCAACCTTCAACAGCCCCCTCTCAAAGTGAAAGACCGAGTGGAAGACTCTCAAATCTCTGCCATCAGCCGTAGCCCCTATGAAACTTTGGAAACCTCACCGAGTACTTCCTCAAAAGACTTTTTCCCCTCCCCCTCACTCCCCGCTTCGAAAAAGGAATTAATCCCCCGCCAACCAAGCTTTACCTCTACTTCCGAACCCGCACATCCTCCAAATCCCACCTTTCCCAGCCCCTCTCAAAGCCAAGACGAGGAGCCAAAACAAAAGATGGGAATATTCAAATTGAGTAAGGATGAGCCAGAGCAAAAGACTGATATGGAAAAAACAAGCGAAAAAGGCCAGAAGCAAAAAGATGAAATATACCACATAATTCCCCGAGTAAAGCTTGCAACCAAGAAAAGCACAAACTAAGCCAAGCCCATCCAGCTTTAAAAGTTTTTAGATAATATGCATCTGGCTCATTTTTAATGCTCAATCCAAAAATTTTACCTCTATAAATAGTTTTTTAAACTCGCAATATAAAATAACTACTAAATGAGAATCTCCTTAAAACGCAGATTTAATCTAGGGTTTGGGACACGAAAATTTCGGTAAATCTAAATCATACATTAAAGGGTGAGGTGAAAACTTCTGAGCTTTGAAAAAGGCATCCCTGTGGAGGTCGAAGTGAGTCTTCCAGAAGCAGCCTTTCCGGCCTGTCAATCCGCTAATTGTCTGAAGCGAGTGGTATCTCAACTAAATCTGTACAGTGTTCTTTCCAATAGATTCATCGAATCGTGTGGATTCGCGTTTAAATGTTTAGAAATGTTACCTAGGATGGGGTCTCATTTTAAGTAACTTTTTGGGGTGATTTTATGGCTCTTGAAGCATGGGTTGTTAGTGTCTTAGCCTCTCTAGTGTTTGTGGCCATTGGTATAATTTTTATGGTTCTCGAAGCCAAATTCGGAATTGGAATCCTAGCGGTGGGTGGCATTGGTTGCATAGTGATTGCCATTATTATACTCTTCCAAATGCCCCTCCCAGAAGACACCACAATTGTTTATCTTGTGAATGTTTTGAAGTACACCATTATGCTATCTGGCGCAGTGTTAGCTGTATTTTTTGGATACGTGGCATATAAGGGATACCAAGTTAGAAAACTAAAATCCAAGTTGGAACCCCAATCACTCATAGGCAAAATAGGTATAGCTAAAACTGACATAGACCCTAAAGGCCAAGTAAATTTGGAAGGGGAACTTTGGAGCGCAATTTGCAAAGGAAAGCCCTACGCCTACCAAGGAGAAGAAGTTGAAGTCATAGGTTTCGAGGGACTAACCCTCTATGTTCGACCAGCAATCTACAAAGAAGTAGACGAAGAACTAGCAAAGGAAGAAGAAAAGAAAACATCAAAATGGAAAAAAATAACCAAAACTTAAATTAATAAACTCCCTTTCCAATAAAGACAATAAGCAACCTCTACTTTCCCCCTGCCCCTCAGCTAAAACATGTATACCCTTTTTTGATGTGGTGCTAATAGAACTCACACTTCCAGCTACTGTAAGTGGGTTTTTCTTCTTCGATGGTTTTGTAAAATTTGGGGGAATCGATGACGCACTATTTGATGGTTGGGAATTTATTGGGGAAGATTCTTATATTCTTTGTCTTTCCTTTTTTCTGAGATGGTTTGTTGTGCTGTTGATTTCAACTGCTAAGCACAGTATCTCTATTCTGAAGGAAATTGAAGATTACATTGATGGCTTTGAGTTGGGTATAGGTTTAGAAGAGAAGAATAAGAAGATATGTGAGGCTTTTGGTGAAAAAATTTTTACTATTCATAACCTTCCAGCGATAAAGACTGATTACGATAAGAACTTTATGATGAACCCCGCCGTGAATCCTCAGGGCTCGGCTCGCATGGTTAAGAAAATGGTTAAAAGGGTTAATGGCTTTTTAGCTGATTGGAAACTTTATGGGGTTCATGGGGGTCTTCGAGGTAAAATTAGTGGTCCCAACGACTTTGTAATAAAGGGCAGAACGCTGCCCACTCAAAAATGTATTGAGAACATTTCTGAGTTCAGCCACATTTTAAAAAGGGATGGTCTTTTGTCCCTAGTGGCGTTGGAAAACATTTATGGAGCGGATTTGGAGTCACCGGCTATTGGTATGAATGAGGCCGAACTAGGCGAAATCTCAAAGCACATAGGACTACTGTTAGACTTGGGGCACATGGCCGTGAACTGTGCATATCAGAATATTAATCTTGAACAGGTGGATTTCGATGGTCTACCCATAAAAGAGATTCATCTAAGTTTTTTGAGACCTGAAATACAAGATTTTTCCGTAAAGTATTTAGATAAAACCTTGATGTACTGGGATCACTATCCCTACTCCGATACTGCGGTAAACAGGCAAATACTTGATCTGGCCAAAAAATTAAAAAAAGTGACGGAAATCATTGCAGTGGAAATAACTGGTTCCAAAGAAGAAATTAGGAAATCATTGGAGCTTCTACAAGTTCTAAGATAAAGGAGGGTGAATGGGCTAGATTTTTAGAACTAAAAAGGTGTGGTACGGATTGATGAGCTGTTTAGGAAAGTTGTATGGTTTTTAATTTTCATTCCTTCTTGGGCACTAGCTAACGGGCTACTTTTTTACCCAGCACTGGTGAAACAGATTTGTTGGCGCTCCCCGGCGAAAGTCGGGGGCTTTCTCGCTAACAGATTTGGCAATTTTCTTACTTTCCCTTGTGGGGCTGATTGGTATACTGTGTTGGTGGGAAGACTCCTTTTTTGGGTTTGATTTTGACTCTTACGCTAAAAATCGTTATATTTGGTGTAGCTTTTTTGTTGGTGGGCTATTGGGTGGTCCCTCTTGCCATTTATTTACTCTACCACACTTTAATTCCTTTGGATTTTGTGAAGAACTTATTTTTGCTTCCATTAGCGGTATATTTAATTCCTGCTTCCATAGAAATAATTGGAACTGTAATAATATTAATAGGAGTTAAAGTTAATCGGCAGGAAATCCACCCAGAAAATAGTAAGCAACCAAATGGGCGTGGTGTAGATTCGTTCGATTTCGCCTTCGAAGGAAGCTTTCATAGGGCTTCTTTTCTGATTCAGAGCCTCGAAATGAGGGGTGGAATCGGACTAATCTACATCACCCAAATGGGGTGCCAGAAGTTGAAGGGGCAGGACTTGGAAGAGCAGATTTCACTGTTGACTGATTCGAAAAGAATGTTGCGGAGCCGTGCGGCTTTTAACATTGGAAGGTGTGCGTTGCAAGGCCAACTTGATAGAAGGGCTTTAAAGCTGCTTATACTACTGTTGCAGGATGCGGATAGGGAGGTTCGGATGAACTCCGCTTTTGCTGTTGGAGAGTATGCCTCCCGCGGAATTTTTGATGAGGCTGCTATAAAACCTCTAACAAAACTATTAAAGGATTGGAGTAGTAAGGTGCGTTGTCGCGCCACCACTGCTCTGGGCGAGTATGCTAAGCTGGGCTTTTACAGTACGGGCATCATAAAAACGCTTCTCAGATTTCTCACCGACGATGATAAGGAACTCCGAGCCAACGCGGGCTGGACTCTTGGAATTTACTCCGTAAAAGACATTCTGGAAAAAAACAGTTCAGAACTTATAGAAAAAATACTGGAAACTGGAGACCCAAATGTTAAGGTCGGGCTATCTATTGCCTTGGCGGAAAACATCTGGGACAAGGGGCAAATGAAGGAACGATTCTTGGAAAAATTTATTGAACTTTTGAGTCACAAAGATCCCCAGATTCGTGAAGGAATCGCATTCGTAATAGGGGAAAATGCCGAAGAAAAACAGGTTGACGAGAGAATCTTAAACCCGCTACTCAACTTACTAAATGACCCTGATCCTCATGTACGAGCCAACGCTGTTTTTGCACTTGGAGCCATTGCCCATCAGGGAGTAAAAACAAATTATCTGATTCAGAAAATATCTAGCTCCACTGATGATCCCGATAAGAACGTAAAAGAAACTGCGAAAAACATTCTACAGAGGTTGGTGCTTAAAAAAGGCTCTCCGAAAAATCCTGAATCATGAAAGGGCTAGAACACTTGTCCTTTCAAGTTTTTCTGGGTGCGAAGTACTTCTTCATATTGAATTTAATTCTGGATATCAACTGTTCCGGGTATTCTGAGGAAATATAAAAATCTGTGATTATGCCCTCCATTCTTTTTATGTAAAGAACGGGTTTTTTGCCTGCAACGGCAATGAGGGAATTTCCCAGAAGCATAAGTCCAAACCTTGGAGAATGCTCCAAGGTTTCATGTGGAACCAAATCAATTTCGTACACCGTGTCGTAACGGATAGAAATTGTGAAAGGGAAGAATTTAATCTGTAATCTGTCTCTCCTAACCACGTATCTAAACTTGTAGTAAACCATTCCCAAATAGATTAGGAAAGACGCTACTCCCAAATATGTTAGGGCTAATAATTGTACAGCGCTCATCGATGTGCTGAATAATTGCTGAGTCGAGAACTGGCCCAGTTCGTATGCCAGAATTCCGAACACTATGAAACTGAGGAAAAAGATGAAAACCACCCTGTATGCAAAAACCCTTGCGAAGGGGGCTTCCTCCACATACAAGGTTGTAATTTTTACCCTCTCCTATCGAATAAGGCTTTATACTCCCTAAACATAGTCTATGTATAGCTTATGAATTGGAAAATTATAAATTATTCTATTTCCAGATGTTCGAATCTTGGTGTTGACATGATTGAGAGTAGAAAAGTCGTCTTCCTCAGCAATGGTGTGTGCTTGGGAGGAACAATTTTTTTCCCCCAAGATGTCAAACCGGTACCTGCAGTGTGCATCTGTCATGGATTACCCCGAGAAAATAAACCTGTGGAGGAGAAAGGATATCCCTCACTAGCCAAGGAGTTTTGTGGAAGGGGATGCGCTGCACTAATTTTTAATTTTCAGGGAACTAGTGGAAGCGAAGGAGAATTCAGTTTTTCCGGCTGGTCACGCAATGTTTCCGACGCCATATCCTATCTTGCTTCTTTCCCAAGAATAGATCCGAAAAGACTGGGACTAGTGAGTTTCAGCGCTGGCGCATTCGTATCTTGGTCCGTTGTAGCTAACGACCCCAGAGTTAAGTCCTTCGCTAGTTGTTCGAGTCCCTCAGACCTGGGAAAAATTCCTCTAATAGTGGAAGGGATAAAATACGCAAAGGAATTTGGCGTGTTGAGGATAACTAATGTTGAGAAAACAGTAAAAGAACTAGTTGAGGATCTAAGAAAATTGAAACCCCTCCACTGGGCGGGAAGCATCTCACCCAGGCCAGTTCTCATAGTTCATGGAGACAAGGACGAAATAATTCCAGTTCAAAACGCCTACGAGCTATATCAGCACGCTAAGGAGCCCAAAAAATTGCTAATCTGCAAAAATGTAAATCACCAAATAAGAAACAACAAAAAAGCCATGGACGTCGTAGTAGACTGGATAATAAATACAATTTAACTAACAAAACAATTGTGCAAAAATCAAAAAATATTAGTGAAATACCTCATAATTTTCCAGCTACTAAGAAAGAGCTGGGGAAATAAATTTTTCAAATGTTGCCACTTACGTCAAATTTTTAATTTTAAACTGCCATTATAAATGATAATTATCTCAGTGGGATTTGGTACTAGATGAAGCTAAAAAGGCTCATCGCAACAATGCTAATGCTATTTTTTCTCTTAATGTTACTAAACCTCCTACTTGTAAAGTTGCAGGCCCCTCTGCCCTACTCTCCTGTAATTTTGGTTCAGGATAAGCCTATAAACATACACTTAACATTCCAAAATGATCCCCGCAATAGTATAACTGTTATGTGGCAAACAGTCGATCCAAACACAGGTGACGAAGTTTTATTTGATTCCATATCCCGGTGTGGGATACCCTCCTTTTACCGGAATAAGGCTATAGGAGTTCATCGTTCGTATGCTGGAGCTACGGGATACATCCATCAAGTTGAACTCACTAATCTAAGTCCCAGCACCACATACTACTTTATTTGCGGGGGCCCAGGAAATTACAGCAATGAGCGTGCCTTCAGAACCGCTCCTGACTCGCCTTCCTCCTTCACTTTTGTGTGTGGGGGTGACTCTCGAACAAACCAGGCCAATCGAATCCTGGTTTCAAAAGCCATGCGCCACGCGAATCCCGTGTTTGTGATGCATAGTGGTGATATGGTTGAGGATGGGAGAATACAGGAGCAGTGGAGTTCATGGTTTTCTGATGTGAACGATAACTGGATAGGGGATAACGGTCTCACCATCCCTATTATACCGTGTTTGGGCAATCATGAATATAACTCAACTAACTACTATGAACAGTTCGCCCTCCCGGGAAATGAGCAGTGGTACTACATGGATTGGGGGCCAAACTTGCGAATCATTGTGCTAAACAGCTACGCTTCGCCAACAGAAATTTCAACTGATCAGGTAAACTGGCTCAACAACACTCTAACAAACACTCCTGAAGACAAGTGGAAAATTGTCATGTTTCACCAAAATGTTTACTATAGCGGTGGACATGGCAATGCCACTACTCTTATTGAGAATTGGGTGCCTCTTTTCGACCAGTACCATGTTGACATTGTTGTCCAAGGGCATACTCATCATTACCATCGAACTAAACCTCTGTATAACAACACGGTTGTAGCTTCGTACCAGCAGGGTACCATGTACCTAACCAATGGTTGTTGGGGAGCCCCATTCCACCCCTACTATCCCCAATCCTACAGTGATTATGGCAATGTGACTCTATGCTTCACACAGATTAGCATATTTCAGAACAGGACACTCCAAATTGAAACTAAGGACATAAGCGGACACACCATCGACTCATGCCTACTCACCAAATAATTAAAAAAGTACTTAACAAAAAGGAACGATAACCCAGCAAACAATAAACTCCTTTTCTATTAAAGTAACATATCCAGAAGAAACACTCTGGGAGCCGTATGGGATTGTTAATTTGTGTATATTTGAGTCTGAATAATTTAAGCAAAGACATTTATTGTGGAAGGAGGCATCTTTTTGCGGTGAATAGGTATGAATGATGAAGATGCAATTTGGTTGCAAAGTCTACCCAAAGAAAAACTGGTTAATCTTTTCTCTCTGCAAATAAGTAATATTTGGAGGGTGGACGGTCTCTATTTTCTGGGAATAGAGGAAAGTTTTGGTACCGACGCCGCTACAAACATTGATAAAAACTGTTGGAGTAGCCTAGCTAAAATGGAGGCTAGAGACTTGGCCGAACTTTTGGAGCTGAAAAATAGGGATTTAGAATCTCTCATGGAGGCCCTGAGGGCTACCAGCTGGGCTTTGTACCAGGAAGCGAAGGAGTGGCAGGTTTTCTCAGACCGGGCGGTGTTTAGGGTTACCAGTTGCCGCACTCAAAAGGCCAGAGCTAGGAAGGGGCTAAGTGAGTTTCCTTGTAAGAAGGTTAGGTGGGCCTACCTGAAGGAGTTTGCCAAAGCTTTCAATCCAGAAATAGAAGTTAACTGTATCGTATGCCCCCCAGATAAGCACGGCGAAAAACTTTGGTGTGAATGGGAATTCGTGCTAAAGCCCAAATAGAATGAACTGGAATTTTGTTAGGTTATCCGCATAACATACTAACTATTTTTGTAGCTTTTTTGATGCTTGCGGGTTGCGTCTAATTTCCAATTTTTTGCGTAAACGGAAACCTTTTATTATAGTGAAGCTCCTTATTAAAGATAATACTGTTTTAAGCTCACTTCACTTGGAGGCCCGCGCGGTGAGTAGAAAGATTGGTGGAGTTCTAGCTGTTAGGTTACTGGTTGTAATATGCGCTGTAGCCCTGCCCATATACTTTGCCTTTATTTTTGCTATCTCGCCCTACAAAATTTATCAGTATCCTTTCCCCATAGATCCATTCCTAGCTAATATTCCTGTTTATCAATCTTTTATGCAAGTTTTTCAAGTTTTTAATCGCACTGATTATCTGATGAATTATGTGGTTGTCCCAATCTTTTTCTCTCTTCCTTGGCTCCTGTTCATCGTTATAAATAGGACAAGACTTGCCAACACCTTTTCCATAATGAATAGTAGTTCTACAATCATCCCCCTACGCTACCGGATTTTCTATGGCTTCAACGCCCTAATAGTTATCCTGTTTTTTGTGCTTCCCACAATTTCGCCCATTCTCAGCGTCTTTGCAGGAATAATCCTTGCAGGCAGAATCATAACTAGGAGTGAATGGGTTTGGAGGGCTAGCAGAGATGTCCGCATAGTTTATGGAGCGCTTCTGGTGCTCATGATTTGCCCGTTGCCTGCTTACGCCGCGTATATTTTTTACCGGGAACAAGTCTTTGCTCTTCTAGCGAATTGGATTTGGGGCATATGGACTAACACCATGATTATGGTATACGTGGTTTCCATGTGTATAGTTGACGCGTTGGCTATCGGCTCCATAATTTGGCTAATATTTGCGGGAGCGGGAGAGTTCGAAGCGCAAACATACGGTATAAAAATGACCGAGGTACCGTACCGGTTGCTCGCAATTTTTGAGTTCATTGTTTTCCTAATTTTAGTGTACCTAACTGTACCCTACATCTACCTTCCAGGTTTGAGTTCCTCTGGCTATGTCACTTGGGGTGGAGACCCAGAACTCCTGTTCAGTTACATTAATTATGCTTGTCTCGGAATAATAGGTTTCGTGACTTTAGTTTGTCTGGTTAAAGGGGTGCAGAGAGGAACTGGGTTTAACCCCTCACTAGTGGGCTTCATATTCGCGGGATCCTTTCTGGGAGTAGACTACTTCACAGGCAAATACATAATCCAGCTAGCCACACTACCAAAATACTTATCATTATACCTGTATACCATGCCAGATTTGGTAATAAGGTGGATTCCGTATCAGTACTGGTCAAACTTATACATCCCCATCCATGAAATTCCCAAGGTACTGGTATACTTCTTCATAGACACAGGAAACACCATCTACCTTAACCTAACATTTCAAATATGGTACCTTATACAAACAAACAGCATAATAATGACCTCTGCCGTGGCTGTAACTGTACTACTCTGGTTCCTTGTTTTTATCTGGAGCTTTGCCAGAGCCTCCCCCAAAGAAGTGATTTGGTAAAATGCCTTCTAACACCATCCTCTTTTCAGCAATCATTCACAGGAACTCATAGAAAATCGAATAAAAACTAATAAAAGGAATACGTTCCTGGCCCCGCACACACAATAAACACCACTTTCAACTTTTTAATTCTGCCGCACAGTTCAAATGCTTTCCGAAAGTTTGTTTCAGAAAAAGTATTCTTCTCTCTTGAAACCTAGAGATTTTACAAAAATGAGAAAAAATAAGTCAGAGCTGAAAAGAGGATTAGGTGATTTCGTTTCTCATAGTTTCCCAACAAATTTGGGGGGTTCAGCGAGTTTTATTATGGGAATGTATTGATATTTGGGATCTATCTCTATGGATTTTACAAAGGCAATGGATTCCTCGGGCTGTCCCTGATAACGCAGAAACTGTCCCTTAGGAGCCTCCTTTCCGATTACACAGATAAATAGGGGAACACCCCTAAGTTCATAGTATCCCGGAAAGCTCACCGTCAGTGCTCCATATATATGCTTGCCATCCTTTTCAAAATACAGTATTGAAGCCCCCCGCTCTCTGGCAACCCAAAAAACAAGCATCCTCGCCAAGTCTTCCAAGCTGCTGAGCTTAAGAGGCACTGCGGGTTCCAACTGCCTTTCTTCAGGCATAATATCAGCCTCCACTAATTTGGTGAACCAAATATTAGTGATTATTATAAAAAGAATTTATTTATAAAATTATTCTTTGAAAAAAGACTTTAAAAAATGGGTTTTCAAATTCACATTTCCCACCAAACCTTCCACAATAAACCGTTAACAAGCTTTAATCAGGATACTCATAGAAAGAATTTAAAAAAATCTGCCTATTATGATTTTGGGAATCCTATTACTAATCCTTTTAAAAGCCGTGTGTTTTACGCCAAAAATAAAAGGGGTTTTTAGATGAAAAATGATAATTTCCAGTTAAGAGAAGCAATACTAAGCGAGAAAACAGATGAGGGAAGAATAAGGTGTCTTACCTGTATGCGTAAGTGTATAATTTCAGAGGGAGAAGTAGGGTTCTGCAAAACAAGAAAAAATATCGGGGGAAAACTCTACACATTAATATATGGCGACATCTCCTCACTAAGTGCTAATCCCATTGAAAAGAAGCCATTTTTCCACTTTTATCCCGGCTCAAAGGCCTTAACCGTTGGCTCCTGGAGCTGCAATTTTACCTGCCCTTGGTGTCAGAATTGGGAGATATCAAAGCATCCTCCTGATGAGTTTAAAAATTATGTGAGTCCAGAGCAGTTTATGCGTCTCGTTAAAGCCTATAAGTGTCAGGGTACTTCCATATCTTTTAATGAGCCCACACTCCTCTTGGAGTACTCTTTAGATGTTTTTAGACTTGCAAAAAAGATGGGGTACTACAATACTTACGTTACTAATGGATATATGACTCCCCAGGCCTTGGATCTCCTCATAGGGAGCGGCTTGGACGCTATGAATGTGGATGTTAAGGGATGCAAAGAAACCGTTCAGAAGTACTGTGGAGCAGATGTTGACTATGTGTGGCGCAACATCCATGAATCAAAGAAGAGGGGAATCCACATTGAGATAACTACTCTGGTTATCCCCAGGGTGAATGATGATGTAGATTGCCTGAGAAGCATAGCCCGGAGGATAAGGGAGGAGGACGAAAACATTCCTTGGCACGTGACACGGTTCCATCCAGAATACAAGATGACAGACCGAGAAGCCACGCCAATCCAAACATTGGAACGCGCCAGAGAAGTGGGACTAGGTGAAGGCTTAAAATATGTTTACATAGGGAATGTGCCGGGACACAGGGGCGAAAATACTTGGTGTCCTAATTGTGGGGAGCTACTCATAGAGAGATACATTTTTAGTATCACCAAATATCGAATTACTCCTGAAAATAAGTGCCCAAGATGCGGCACCCAAATTCCAATAATAGGAAAACCACACCTCTAAAAGGAATGAAGTGAGCCCAATGAGCGTAAAGGTTGGAGACTACATACTACTAATCTATGATACGAAGAGGAGATGGCTGCTCAAAGCCGAGGAAGGAAAAGTCCACCACACCCACAAAGGCGCAGTGAACTTCAACGATATTATCGGAAAACCCTATGGAACCACTGTTATGAGTAGCACCAACCATAAGTTCTACGTAGTAAAACCCACACCTATGGACATAGTGCTTAAAATGCAGAGAACCACTCAGATAATATATCCCAAAGACATAGGTCTCATTCTACTAAACACTGGCGTAGTTCCGGGGAGCAGAGTGGTGGAAGCAGGCACTGGAAGCGGAGCACTTACCATAATCTTGGCAAATTACGTTAAGCCCAGTGGCAAAGTCTACAGCTACGAGAATCGGGAGGAGTTCCAAAACATTGCTCGAAAAAACCTGGAAAAAGCAGGAGTAATGGAATATGTCGAACTCAAAAACAAGGACATTCTGGAGGGCATAGAAGAAGAGCAGGTGGACGCAGTCATACTGGACATAGCCACGCCATGGCTAGCAGTTAAAGCCGCCTATAAAGCTCTCCAAGGGGGAGGGAACTTCGCCTCGTACTCGCCAACCATCGACCAAGTGCAAAAAACAGTAAAGGAACTAGAGAAGGAAAAGTTCACCGACCTGAGGACACTGGAATGCTTGGTTAGGTACATAAATGTGGAGGAGGGCAAAACCCGACCTGAAACCAGAATGATAGGACACACCGGATATATGACCTTCGCCCGAAAAATAATATAAAAATAAAAAGAGGGAGGGGTCTAAAGGCTGAGTGAACCAACCTTCTTCTTCAAAGCAGCAATTATTTCTTCTCTTCTTCCACCGAACTCAGACTCAGGATAAATAACTAAATCTGATCCGTCCAGGGAAGCTTTACAGAGGGTGCCTCCGCTACTCAAGAACTCGTAAACCGGCTCACCATCACTTGACAGGGTGGTCTTTAACTGGAAACCGGAAAACTTGGAAGCCAGCAGAACAGATAAAAGTCCCAGCTTAACTTGCCCAACTAGCTCCGGCTCAATGCCTGTTGTTACCACTTTGGAACTGGTGGGTTTGGGAGCGACCGGTTGTTCTAGGGGGGCCTCCTCAACACTTGGAGCAAGCTGAGGAGCGGCTGTCGGTTTGGGAACAATGATTTTTGGTTCCGGCATGGGAGGTACATGCGCTTGTTTTTCTGCTGGCTGTGGAGCGGCTTGGGGTCTTCCAATTTCCATTACGAACTGGTCCTTCATTGTGAATTTGCGCTTGAAAATTGCAGTTAACTCTTCATGGTTCCTTTGGATTTCGGGGTCGTTTAAATTGGATTCGTCTACTATTTTTATGTCCCTTAGGTCGTGTCCAATGTGGAGCTGCCCGTATGCGAATCCTGACTTTTTTATAGATTGGGCGGTGCGCAAAGCGGATCTTTTGACTACATCGCTGCACTCTTTCCCAAACCACAGGTACAAGGCGCTGTTTTGCTCATCTATGGTGGCGACAATATTGCTGCTGGATAAGTTTTCTTGTTTGAAGGGGAGAGGAACCTTTTCTCCATGTTCAATTTGAAGCATAAGCGCATAACTGGGTTTACCAGACAATCCGAATCACCCTACAAATAGTTAAATAAAATATTTGCATAAGACACTATAAGGCTTTTCAGAAACTTAAAGGAAATCTAAAACAAAAAAACAATTCGAACACCAAAAAATAAATTCACGCCCGAAAACCAACACCACAAATTTAACAAGAATACAACAATAGGACAACCGATAAAAATTGTTTTCGAATTTTTTTAAAGAGAGGCAGAGCCTCAGAACTTTTCGCCCCAACCACTAATCTATGGGCAAAAATTTTTTCGATCCACCAAAAAACCAAAAAAGGGAGATAGGGAAAATCTGCAAAAAAATCACCAAAACTTACTACACAAAAAAGTAAAATGTGTTTTTTATGGGTAAAGCAACGGTAGACTTTCCTTTTTCGTTTTCCAGCCATCTCAAAAGATAGATAGATTAATACTTAATTTTTTAAAAACATAAAAATATTAAGGTTATACAATTATAAATTAAAAATATAAATCTTTAAAAAACTAAAAATATAAAGTTAAGTTAAATAAAAACAGTTAAAAACAAAAATTGTTTCCATTAAAAAGAGAACTAACCAAACTCTCTAAAAGAAAACTCAAAAACAAAAAATTTTAAAAAAACCCAACCAGCACCAAGCGCCACGTAGGAAAACAGGCGGATGAACGATATGTATGCAATTAAAACACGTGAATTAACTAAAAAGTTTAAAGGCCTCACCGCAGTGGACAAATTAAACATCGAAATAGAAAAGGGGGAACTGTTTGGAATGCTGGGGCCCAACGGCGCCGGTAAAACCACCACCCTAAAAATGCTATCCACACTCATCAAGCCCACATCCGGAACGGCAGAGGTATGGGGATACAACATACAGACCCAAAAAGATGAGGTTAGAAGCAGCATCGGAATGGTTTTCCAAGACCCTAGCCTAGACGTAAGACTCACAGGAGAAGAAAACCTAGACTTCCACGCCCGAATGTATGGACTTCCCAAACAGAAAAGAAAAGAAAGAATAAGCGAAGTCCTAGACTTAGTAGAACTAACCGACCACGCCAAAACTCTAGTCATAAACTACTCTGGAGGAATGAAAAGGAGACTAGAAATAGCCCGAGGATTAATGCATTTCCCACGCGTACTATTCCTTGACGAACCTACTTTGGGTTTAGATGTCCAAACTAGGCATCGGATTTGGAATTATATTAAGAGGATGTCTCGGGAGGAAGAGGTTACTATTATTCTTACCACTCACTACTTGGAGGAGGCGGATTACCTTTGTAGTAGGATTGCTATTATGGATTTTGGGAAGATTGTTGCTCTAGATAATTCGAAGAACCTGAAGGATTCTGTTGGATCCGATGTGATATCTTTACAGTTGGACGATGGTAAGGAAAAGTTTTTTGAACAGTTGAAGGGTTTGGAGTGGGTTAAGAAGATAAGTGAACATGATGGGATAATTGATCTTAATGTGCGACAGGGTGAAATTAGAATACCGGAGCTGGTTAATTTGGCTCAGAGGGCGGGGACGCGGATTAGGTCGGTGAGCCTCAGGGAGCCCACCTTGGAGGACGTTTTCCTCCAGTACACTGGAA
The DNA here is from genome assembly GCA_029856435.1 of Candidatus Jordarchaeia archaeon. Classification (GTDB taxonomy): domain Archaea; phylum Asgardarchaeota; class Jordiarchaeia; order Jordiarchaeales; family Jordiarchaeaceae; genus Jordiarchaeum. Next base: position 4,598 of record JAHQXB010000143.1, on the reverse strand, counting down.
GGAGTATTAGGGAGGAGAATGGGGGAAACAGGGCTTTGATGAGGGAGCGGGTTAGGAGTATGCGTAGAAAAAGTTAGTTTTAGGAAAGTTTGGTTCAAAGTGTTTTTTGGGGTGATAAATGGTGAAGAGGACTTTGGAGTTACAGGCCGTGTATGTTATGTGGTTGCGTGAGATGAAGAAGTTCTTCAGGTCTTGGAGTAGAGTGGTTGGAATGGTTGCTATGCCAGCATTCTTTTTGGCTTTTATGGGGATGGGTTTTCAGAGTTTTCAGATTCCGGGCATTCCCTCCTCTGCGTTTATTGCGAATTACTTAGAGGAAGTTTTGCAATCTTTTTGGGGGTTTAACCAGTATGTTGCATATTGGGGGGCGCAGTATTTGGCTGGTGTGTTGGCCCAAAAGTGGGGTTTGAATTATCTTTCTTTTCTAGGTCCGGGTATTATTGGTATGATTCTGCTTTTCGCCTCTATGGTTGCTGGGATGAGTATTCTTTTTGACAGGGAGTTTGGTTTCTTGAAGGAAGTTATGGTGGCGCCAGTGAGCAGGCTTTCGATAGCCATGGGAAGAACACTGGGCGGGGTGACCACTGCCATAATGCAGGGACTCTTAATTTTGGGAATCTCAATTCCAATGGGAGTTAATATTAGTGGCCCGGCGGGTCTTAGCCTGTCCGTGGTATTCATGATACTCATATCCATGGGCTTTGTGGGGCTTGGAGTGGCTTTCGCTGCAAAGATGACCGATTTTCAGGGCTTCATGCTGATAATGAATTTCATAGTGTTTCCACTGTTCTTCCTATCTGGTGCACTATTCCCTCTGAGTTCATTTCCCAGTTGGGTTCAGAGCATTGCATATCTAGACCCGTTGACCTATGGAGTGGATGCTCTTAGAACCACGCTTGTGGGAATTGGAGGCACAATGCCTCTCACAATTGACTTTCTGATTCTTATAGGATTCACTGCGGCAATGCTTCTGGTGAGCACCTACCTATTCCAAGGAACGGAAGTGGATTAAAAGAATACGTCAACCCCTCAAAAAAATAGCCCCGGTCTATCTCTTAGTTATCTAGTGTGATATGCGTATGGAACTGAATTTGGATTGTGGGGATTACGGCATGTAGATTGTGGCTCTCCTTTTCCCTTTTTTGTGGCGAAAAGATTTAAAGCAGTTTTCAGTTTTTATCCCTTAATTATAGTTTGATGATTTTCGTTGCTGGTCGGGAAAAATGAGTAGCACAGTTAAAAGGTATCAGGGTTCCGACGATTACATTGCGTCGGAGGAATTGGCTAATATTGTTAATGCGGCCATTGCTCTGGGGCGTCCCTTGCTGGTTCGCGGTGAGCCGGGTACGGGTAAAACTCTTCTGGCGATGAGTATTGCGAAGGCTTTGAACAAGAAGTTGATTGTTTGGAACATAAAATCCACGAGTAAGGCCAAGGACGGTCTTTACGTGTATGATACTGTTCAGCGGTTGAATGACGCCCGCTTCGGGGACAAAGACGTTTCAAACATTGAGAACTATATAAGATTAGGGGAACTGGGTCAGGCTTTCGCTTCTGATGAGCAGGTGGTTCTGCTTATTGACGAAATTGACAAGGCGGATATTGAGTTTCCCAATGATTTATTGAATGAGCTGGACGAGATGTCTTTTAAGATTATTGAGACCGGCAGGGAGATTAAGGCTAAAACTAGGCCCATTGTGATTATTACTAGTAATAATGAGAAGGAGCTGCCGGACGCGTTTCTGCGGCGGTGCGTGTTCCACTACATTGAGTTTCCAGACCGGGAGTTGATGCGGAGGATAGTGGAGGTTCACTATCCCAATTTGGAGGAGAAGTTCATTAATCAGGTTTTGGACAAGTTTTACGAGCTGCGTTCCATCAACACGTTGAAGAAGAAGCCTTCAACTTCGGAGCTTATTGATTGGATCGGCGTGCTCCTACGTTTCGGAATTTCGGAGGAGAGACTAGCTGAGGAAATTCCTTTCTTGGGCACTTTGGTTAAAAAGGAGCAGGACCTCATGGAAGTCATCCGAGTGGAACACCAGAAAGCTTATGGTGAAGCCAACCCCAAGAGTTATGAAACTTTTGGTAGGAGATATTACTAGTTGCTAATCGACTTCTTCTACCTCTTAAGGCAACATAAGATTCCCGTCACCATCACGGAGTGGCTCACCTATATGAAGGCTCTCTCAATGGGACTCCACAACTGCAGTTTTGACGACTTTTACTTTTTAACTAGAGCCCTGCTGGTGAAGAACGAGTGCCACTTTGACGCCTTCGACCAATGTTTCGCGGAGTTCTTCAGGGACATAGATAAAATGTTAACCATAGATGAACAGTTTCTGAAGTGGCTGGAAAACCCCCTCAACCATAAATACTTGCTTCCCGAAGAATTAGAGTTACTTAAATGTTTGGACTTAGAGGAGCTTCGACGCCTCTTTGAGGAACGTCTCAGGGAGCAGAAGGAGCGGCATGACGGCGGAGATAAATGGATTGGTACCGGGGGCACATCTCCCTTCGGGGTTCGAGGCGCGCACCCCACGGGAATTAGTCTCGCGGATAGGAGAGGGGGAGGAATGGCCATGAAGTACGCTATGGAACGCCGATACCAAAACTACAGACATGATATGACTCTGGATATTCGCCAGATACAGATGGCTCTCAAAAAGCTACGGGTACTTAAACGTATGGGAACACCAGAAGAGTTGGATCTTGAGGAAACCATTGATGAGACATGCAAAAATGCGGGGGAGTTAGAACTCGTCTTTAGACCGGAGAGAAGAAATAGGGTGAAGGTGCTTCTCTTGATGGATGCAGGCGGCTCCATGGAACCCTACGCTCATCTTGTCAATCAGCTATTTTCGGCGGCTTATTCCCTGAAATTCTTTAAGGACTTTCAATACTACTATTTTCACAACTGTATCTACCAATTTGTTTACAAAAATATGCTTCTAAGGGAGTCCACCAAGTTTCCCACCGCAGATTTGATGCACAGGTATGATAGGGACTATAAGCTCATAATAGTGGGAGATGCGTATATGCATCCCTCTGAACTCGTTGACCCGGGCGGCGCAATTTATTACTACTCTGACCCCGATGCTACGCCGGGTATAGTTTGGCTCACACGCCTGCGCGACCACTTCAGAAAATCGGTTTGGCTAAACCCCACAAGTTATACTGGTTGGACAATTAATATGATTTCCAAAATCTTCCCCATGTTCAGATTAACAATTAACGGCTTGGAAGAGGCAGTCAAAGCATTACTGTGATTGGGAATTTTCATGTCCATTAGAGAGACTATAATTGGTTAAGTGGAGATGTTTCGAGCATTTCTGATTTGAGATTGCTGAAAAATTGAGTCTTGGGATGTTTGGGGAGAGTTGAAGATGAACTGTTCAGGGTGTGCTGTTCTCTGGTGCAAAAACTTGGTGAGGGGGAGGGGTGGTGTTAAGGTGGGTTTATTTCTTTTTCCTCGAGAAAAGAAGCTCTTGGTTGATCTGGCAGGGAAAATGGGGGTTAAAGTGAATATTCGCCCCCTACATTATGGTGATGTAGATTAGTCCGATTCCACCCCTCATTTCGAGGCTCTGAGTCAGAAAAGAAGCCCTATGAAAGCTTCTTTCGAAGGCGAAATCGAATGAATCTACACAGCGCCCTACATTATTTGGAGAAAGTTTAAATGAACAAAGGATACTCACCTACCAGATGGTTAACAGGGACTGCGGATTCCTAGATAAAAATTCAAACAGATGCACAATTTATGATGGTAGACTTTTGGCATGTAGCAGCTATCCCCTTTAATGCAAACTCCCCAAAGCTGATATGGAAATAGACCTAGACTTTGACACTCCCCGCGACTGAAGTTGGGAGCCTTCTCGCCAATGATTCTTATAACTTTTCCGGTTTTCACCGTTTTTAGAAGTTACACAAAAGTTTTTAATTGAAATATGTGACTGGTTTGTTTGGTATGGGTGTGATTTTATGACCGAGATTGAGAAGGAGAAGGAAAGAGCTAGAAAGCTGTCCAATATTCAGAAGGCTTTTAGTTACATTACTTATTTTGTGATTTTGGGGCTCATAATTTTTAACACCCAATTTTTAATTAGCAATTGGTGGTTCCGTTTCAACATTCCCCCTACGCCAGTACCCTTTCACGTATTGGCTACACTGGGCCTAACCCTTTTATCATTAATAATCATTCTTCAGACCAGCCTAGTATATCAACTCTACAAACTCAGAGAGGTTTCGAAGGCGAATAAAAAGGTATCTAATTCAAACCTCCTAAAATGAGAATACATGTCACGCAAAAGGTACGTGGTTATCCATTTTTGCTATAGTTGCTAATTCAACCCATCAATTCAATTTTTTTGGAGTGGTTATTTAACGTTAATAATGAAAAGTAGGGATAAAAAGTGTTTAAAATTCAAGCTTCACATGTTAAAGGGGAGATAATAAAAAGGGGGGAGTTTATCCCGTTGAAGGGTTCTACTCTATGTAGAAATTCATAGAATTACATAGGAGTTGGGGCTTCACAGTATCATGCGGCGGCCTCGCGAGTTCATCAGCCGCCTTCCACTCCACCCCGGTCAGGGTGAACC
>JAHQXB010000055.1 GCA_029856435.1 Candidatus Jordarchaeia archaeon | reverse complement strand
GGGACTGGAAAACGCCCGTACCTTCCTAAGGTTCTACACCTACCACTACAACCATGTAAGACCCCACCAATCCCTGAACCGAAACACATCCATCCCTCAGAAAAAGGCACCCGCATCCAAAAAACTGCAAAAGGCGCTCCAAGTGAAAAAATCTAAGTTGACCGTACCAAAAAAAGCAATAAAATAAGTTATTAGTGAAAAGCGATAATGATTTAAGCCGTTTTTAAAGAATATACACCCAAATGGTCTCAAGGGAGTAAAGTGCAATGAAAATCAATAAGGAACTCTGTGGAATTTGTATGGCATGTGCAACCGTATGTCCCAGAAGCGCCATAAATATCACGGAACACGAGGCTATAGTGGACAACCAAATTTGCAATGACTGTGGTGTCTGTTTAAAGGTCTGCCCTGTGGGAGCGGTGACCATTGAAAAAGGCGGTACAGCTCAGCATAACATCTAAAAGGCACCTTCCAGCTGCCGAATCAGTTATTTAATTAATTCAAAAGCCCTAAAAGATCTGCTAAGAAAACATAAATCATTTAAGCATAATTTACAAACTTCACAGAAACAAAAAATAAATAATAGTAGGTATCTATTTCCAGCATCCCAAAAAGGGTACCTTTTTAATACCTAATTGTTTCGGGACTATCCATAGGTGTTATCCATGAAAATCAAGACAGAGTTACTGGTTGTGGGAGCAGGACCCGGCGGCACAGCTACCGCCATATCTGCCCTTAAAAAAGGAGGAAAAGTCTTAATTTTAGATCGCAAAATGCATGTGGGCATCCCGGTTCACTGCGGAGAGGCTATAGGGAAAACGGGACCGGGAATTGCAGAAATCGAAATACCTCGAAATGCTATCGTTAATCCCATTCGCGGATTTCGCATCTATAGTCCTAATCTGACTCGGGTGGACTACGCTAAACCTGAACCCGATGGATATATACTTGATCGCCGCGTGTTTGACAAAGAACTTCTTGCTAAAGCTTGCGAAAATGGCGCCGAAGCCCTGTTAGGATCAAATGTTACTCAATTAATCTACAAAGACCAGCAAATCAGGGGAGTAATTGCCCGAAGACTCGGAGAAAAAATCGAAATTGAAGCTCATGTAGTTGTGGGTGCGGATGGAGTAAACAGTACGATAGCCAGACTCTCCGGGCTCAGGAAAAACATTAAACTCAAAGATATAGAAACCTGCGCCCAATACGAAATGGTTAACGTAAAAATCGATGATGCAGATCTTCTTGAATTCTACTTAGGGAAACAGATATCACCTAGAGGCTATGTTTGGGTATTTCCTAAGAGCGAAAGACGCGCCAACATAGGACTAGGAATCGGCGGAGGAATGGGAGAAAAAACTGCGTTGGAGTATCTCCAAGACTTCATAAAACATAATCCTCGAGGAAAAGAAATCTGCAAAAATGCTAAAATTATAGAATTTCGAGTAGGAGCATTACCTATGGGAGGCCCCAATCCCAAGAACGTTTTGGACAATCTCATGCTGGTAGGAGATGCTGCAGGTCAGGTCCACCCGATTACGGGAGGCGGTATGGGTTATGCTATAGTTTGCGGAAGCATAGCTGGGGAGGTAGCGGTGGAAGCCATCACCGAGGGAGATACAAGTGAAGAAGCTCTAACACTATACGAAAAAAGATGGCGAGAAAAATATGGAAGAGAGTTCGAACAAATGCTTAAACTCCAAAAACTGCTTGCAGAAGCCGAAGATACTTTGCTAGATAAGCTTGCACAACTGCTCACCGGACAAAACGTAGTAGAACTAACCGCCGGGAAAAAAATTGGGGTCTTTCTAAAAGCCGCGGCGAAGGGTGACAGACAACTCCTAAATCTCCTCGATCAACTCCGACACCTACAACTAGTCCAATAAACGAAAAATTTTGTGAAAAACAGCAAATAAAAGGAAGGGAAGTTTGAAAATGACCGTAATCACCTTTAAAGAGTTCCAAAAAATGGATTTAAGGATCGGAAAGGTATTAACTGCCGAAAAAGTACCTAACACTAAAAAACTCATCAAAATGAACGTAGACATTGGGCAAGGTGAAACCAGACAAATCATAGCCGGAATGGCAGAACACTTGAAACCAGAGAACCTTATAGGCAAAAGCGTGGTCGTACTAGTCAACCTGGAACCTAAAGAATTCATGGGGTTACAATCTAGGGGAATGATTCTAGCTGCAGATCTAAACGGCCGACCCATACTAATAACACCAGAAGAGGAAACACCACCCGGAACAAAAATCAGATAAAAGTCAAAGAAAGAAATACCGGAACTTCAGACACAGCTAAGAAATCAATAATTCCAAAAATAGGTTCAAGAGGTATAAAATTTTAATCAATTAAAAGGGAATTAAAACCCGAGAAAAATTATTTTTTATGTAAAAAACGCGCCAATTTTGCGAAACTCTCAAATATAATATACAAATTAAAACAAAAACTAAAATATTTTTGCGAAAAACACAAAAATAGCCGAAAAATATATAAAGCCAAAAAAGAGATTGAATGGTAAAAAAAGGCGGAGCCAACGGAAATGTGCATGACTTCCCCTCCTCCCAATTTCACGCCCTCCGGGCTCGAACTCATGTTCGAGCCAGGGACTCCCCTATGTTTTATCTCCCCTCTCCCAGCATTTTTGTTATGTTGGCGATGAAGCCTCCCCTAGTTTTCAGGGTTATTACCGGTGACTGTTTTCCCCCTCCTGTTGCTTGTGGTGGGGGAAAGCGATTTTTAACCTGGCTAGAGCATTTCCTTGAGTCTTTTTGAACTTCTGGATATTTTTGACAATTGTTTGGTTCTGTTGTTTTTCAAAAGAATTATATAATTTGACTGTTTTTTTTGATTTGAATACCTCGCTGGGGTCTCTTTATGGGTGTCAATGAGGCTATTTTGCATTTTATGAAAAATTTTGACTTGACAGATGACGAGATTAAAGCTTACCTAGCTGTTTTGGGTGCGGGGCGTTTGGCTTTGGGTGATGTTTCTACTCTGACCGGACTACCTGTAGATGTATGTAAAGATATCTTGGATCGTTTAGTGGAATCACGTTTTGTGCGCCGAGTGCCGGGAGAAGTGGATGGCTTTGTGCCTTTGAATCCTTTTTTGGCCGGGTTTTTGAGTGTTTATGAGGATTTGAGTCACTTATTAGAGGAGTTACAGAAGGTTGCAAGAGCTAGGTTTGAAGAGCTTAGCAAAAAGTTGGAAGATAGTAAGCTTTTATCGGTGGAGGAGCTTTCCCGTTTGACTAGCAGCCGTGTGGAAACTTTTCGGTCTTTTGTGGAGGAATTTACTAAACTTATGAGTTCTAACTTTGAGAGAAGTGCAGATGCTTTTAGGGATTTGAGTGTTTCTGTGGAGGAAGCAATACGCTCTTTGCTTTCCACGAGTTTTGTTGACTTTAGTGATGTAGAGCATTTTGAGGAAAAGAAGAGCTTCAGTCTTTCAGATCTTACCTCGGAGTTTGTTTCAGGCATAGAGCAGGATATGGTGTCTTTAGAGAGTCTGGTCAGCAAAACCTTTTCTGCATATACCAAGGAGATTCGTGAGCGTCTAGACATAATTAAGCTACATTTCATTACCACTTTGGGTGAACACCGGTCGAAACATGAGAAGAATAGTGTGGAATTGGATAGTAAGATTAGGACTACTGTGGATGAGAATTTGAACGTTTTGAAGCGTTTCATTGAGCATTTGGAATCCGATGTGTTTGAGATACTTAAAATTATTTTGGAGATAGTGGGGGAGAAGGTGGAGTCCTTTAAGGCAAAGTATTTAGAGGCTATGACTGGCTTGCTCAACCATTACCTAGATACTTTAAACTCGTTTGAGCCTCGGGTGAAGAGCATTATTAGTGGATTGGAGAGTATTTCTCAAGATTTAGCTGGTTCCACTTCTATTCTATCATCGCGTAGAAAGGCTTTCACCAACGTAGTTTTGAAAGGCGACGCATTTCTAGAAGATTTGAATGAGAAAACACAGAAAATTTACGAGACTGCTAAGGGTTTGAGCGCCGATTATCAAAGCGTGGTTTCAGAACAGATAGTTACCGCGCAGGGGATTACAGACCAGATAACCAAGAGTCTATCCACCTTTGTGGATGAAAAAGCCACCCTGTTGAGGGAGGAGGTTAAAAAGGTGCAGAACAAATTCAGGGAGAAGATAACACCTATAAGCTCCCTCATAGAATCCAAAATTTCCAACGCTGTTACAGAAGTCATTAAAAACAACGATGAGGACTGTGAAAACTTATGTACCCAACTTGGAAAGGATATTGGGAACTACATAGAAAACGCTTTTAAAAATTTTAGCGAAGCCCTAACCACATTCATAAACGGATCAAGCGAACTATTCTCAACGTACAAAAATAACATCAAAAACAGGATAAAACTCCTAGAGTACAGCGTAATTCACCTCCAGAGAAAGATAGCTCAAACGCTACAAACCAACGCCTTCGAATATGATAAAATGACTGAAGAACTTTACAACAACCTAGACAGAACCATAAACCAAAAAGTAGGAGCACACATACAAGAGCTGGGTCCCTTTGAAGAAAAAATTGCCTACGCCATATCCAAAAACTATACCGACTCCAGAGATGTTCTCGATAAAAACTTCCATGATCTAATCGAAAAATTCTCAAGCATCACTACTCATATAGAAAAGAAGGAAGAAATCCTAAAAAAAATTTGGGAAACATCATACAGCATATTCGACAAGGACATAAAGACTTGGCCCCTAATAGGCGAAAAGGCAATCATAGCCCACACCAAATCTATAATTAGAAAAACCAAGAAAAACATAACCATAATTTCCCCAGAACTCATCCCCGAAATCCTTGAAGAACTACTAAACATTAGAAACTTCAAAGCCACAATCATCTCAAACATCGATCTCAAAGTTTTCGAGTCAGTAATAAAACACTTCCAAAGACAAGGAAATGTAAAATTCCTACACTACCCCAATAAAGACCTATGGTGTGTGGTAAGAGACAGAGATGAAACCATTTTCGCGCCAGTAACCACCAAAGAGGAAGCATACGCAATAGTATCAGAGCAAGACGGATACATAAAATTCACACAAGAACAAATCATACCCATGGCTCTATCTAAAAGCAAAGAAATAAAAGTGTAGGATCCATACCCAAAAAATAATTCCAGAAAATATTTATTTCCATTTCCCAAACCTTTAGTTATTACATATTTTTATAAAATTTGCAAACGGTAGGAGTAGGTACTGACCTTCATCAAACAAAATCTGGCAGAGCCTATAAATTCCGGAAATATATCGTTTATAATGATTTAGAATATGAAAATAAAAATATTCACAAAGAATACTGAAACTACGTTCATTACCCTAATTTTTCCACTTCCCTAGGCATCCCGAAGGACAGCGCCTAAAATATAAATAATATATATTGTTTAAAAAATATTATAAAATTACGATATTCTATATGATTTTTAGGAAAAATTTATAAATAAATCGTGAAATATCTACAGTTCGTAGAAAGACTGGATTCAAGCTTACCTCCCTCTCTCCCTCCAAAATCCCCCCCTCCTTAACGAGGGGGGGTTAAAAATCTTATGCTTACTCCCTCTCTCCCTCCTCCCTTGTTCCCTATGCTAGAACTTTTCAAAGAGAATTCGGATTTTAGGTAAGGGCTTTCAGTGATTTTCAAAATGGGGAGTTGGCATAGTTTTTTATTAGTGCTCCTTGATAAATGGCATCTAGGAAGTTTTCCATTGTAGGTTCCCATTCTAGGGCTATTATTGGTTTAGTTTTTGGCGAGTATATTTGTGTGCCTTGGATGCTTGCGCGGCAGCATCTTACTATGTAGAAGTCGTTCTTTGTGGTTTCCTTTCTTGCATAGTGTGTTGGGCATATGTCTATTCTTTGCATGGGAATTTTTGGGTTTAATTCTTTTATAGTTTCGAAGGTTACTGGGCAGCCTATTATGGTTATTGGTTGGTTTAGATTTGTTATTTTTTGGGCATCTGCGTCTAAGAATATGAGTTTTTTCCCGGTGCTAGCACTGCATGGAAAAACTATAGGGTAAGTGGTAGGGGGGATTTCTTTGAGAATGTCTATTGTTTTTATTTGGAATTTAGTTTCTTTGCGTATTAGCCCCTGTTTTTGGGCTTTTTGGACTTGGTCTTGTAGTTTGGCTGGTGGGGGGATGATGTCAATTATTCCCACCTTAATGTTGGGGGGTTCAAATAGTGCGAGACCTATGTGTTCGAATTTGGACTTGAAGACTATGCTCCTTGTTTCTTTTTTTAGGTGCCTTGTGGCTTTTTTAATTATCTCGATTTTTTCTGTGGGATCAATTTCGGAAAAATCCAATGTTACCGTTTGGTTCTCGTCGCTTAGTTGAATATAGCTGGTTATAGTTCTCATGAGTCTGTTGCCCATAGTTTTGATTTGGTATACCGATAGGCCTGCAGTTGACTGGATTATGAGATATTTTGTGGTGTGGAATACAGTTCTTCCTTTTAGGATTGGCTTGTTTTCGTGTTTAGTTTTTATAAAGTTTACTTGTTGAGGGTGGGGTACTCTTGGCACGTTTCAGTCACCATTTAATTTTTAGAGGTCTTTTTGGGGAACTATGTCGCAGCCGGTACATTTGAGGCACATAGTTTTGAATTTGTTTACGTCTAGACCTTTTTCGTTTAGGATTTGTTTGTGTTTTGTTGCATGTTTGATTAGTCTTTGGGCAGTGGGTCGTTGTGCCTTATTGTTTAGCGTCTGTTGCAATTGTTGCATTATTAGGGGATTTAAGTTTAGGGGTCTTAGGGATGCGATTACTCCCCAGTGTGCTAATGTTTCTGCCCCTTGGTCTATTGTTTCTTCTTTTTCTCCAAGTCCTATTATGATGTTTGAACAGACGCGGTTTTCTCCGAAGACTTTTGCAGCGTATCTGACCATTTTCAGGTTGTTTTGATAGTTGAATTCGCTACAAACTTTAGAGTAGATTTGGGGATCAAAGCTCTCAACGTTTATTTTTATTTCGTCTGCTCCAGCGTCATATAGCATATCTATGTGTTTTTCTTCTTCGACATAGGGTTCGACTCCTATGGGTAGTCTATCCCCAAATTCTCGGCGGAGGGCCTCTACCACCTGGCACATGTGTTTCACACTATCGATTGGTGTGGAAAAAACTCCTGTAGTGAGTGCAACCGCCGTTAAACTCTTATTTGCTACCCGTTTCACGATTCTGGTCACAACTTGGGGCTGGAGGGTTCTATGGTTGATGTGAGATTGTATTAAAGGGGTTGCACAGAATTTGCAGTGGTATTTGCAGTTTGAATCTAAATTGAGGAATGCTTGTTCTGGACAGTGAAGGAGGCTTTCTACCTGTCTCGCAGGAAGCCATTCTTCCTCATCCTTCTTTATGACTTTACGTTTAGCGTCGTAGGTGTAGGGTGTTTCTGACTGTTTCTGTGTGAGAGTAAGACGCACTAATCTCTCTTGGCCTAACCTTAGAAAGATAGAATTTTGGCCGGTGCTTGGACCTGCGGTAGAGCGATCTATGTGAAAGGGAAGCTCTTTAACCTCCTTTACAAAGATCGTTCCTTTTTCTAGGAGTTCCGCTTTCATTACAGTTATTTTTGGTATTTCCTCCTGCAACTGGAAACCCTCATATATTTATATTGAAAAAATGTTTTTAGTACCAAAGAAGTTCTCTATGTGAACAGAAGTGAAAGCACAAAAAAATCTTGCGGCGATTCTAGACCAAGCATTGGATAGAAAAATCACCTTTCAGGAAGCGCAAAGCCTCTTAGAGGTTGAGGGCAAAAATTTCGACAAATTATTGGAAGTGGCGAGAATAATAACTGATCGGGAAAAGGGACGCATCCTACACGTTTATTATCCTTCACGATTGTTTCCATCGATATCTGTAACTGGAAGAAATTGTGAATTGAGATGCGCGCACTGCAATCGCCACTATCTCCAACATATGATACCTGCTTCGACTCCCGATAGACTTTACCAAGTGTGCCTCGATTTGCACCATGAGGGGGCGGCGGGTTGTTTGATAAGTGGGGGAAGCACCATCCAAGGGTACGTTCCACTCGAAAAATACTTAGACGCAATTAGACGCGTAAAGGAAAACACTGATCTAGTTTTGAATGTTCATACGGGGTTGTTGAGTTGGGATTTGGCGGTAGGGTTAGCTAAGGCTAATATTGACGTAGCCTCAATTGATGTAGTTGGCGATAATGAGACCATAACTAACGTTTACGGATTAAATAAAACAGTTGAGGACTATGAGAAGGCTCTTTGCACCCATTTGCGTGCTGGGATCAAGCATGTGGTTCCACATGTTTGTGTGGGGTTAAATTTTGGGAGAATAGGAGGAGAAATCAGGGCTCTGGAAATGATAAGAAGAGTCGGTACAGAATTATTGATTTTTATTACAATTATTCCCACAAGAGGTACCCTTATGGAGAATGTTTCTCCTCCCAGCGCGGAGACAGTGGTAAAGGTGATTGCTATTGCACGGTTAATGTTTAGAGGCGTATCAATATCCTTGGGATGTATGCGCCCAGGTGGTCTCCGAAGGGGAAGGCTGGATTATTTGTCTTTGTATGTAGTTGATAGAATGGCTGTCCCTACACCCAGCACCTTAAGAGAAGCCGAAAATATGGGCCTAAAAATTGAAGGATATCCTTCTTGTTGTGCGTTGCCAAGTGAATTTGAATTTAAAATAAGAAACAAGCTTTCAAAGAGATGCCGGTTTTAACGTCGAAAGTTCCATTCTCTTGTTGAGTACTTTTCGGTGGCGAGTTTATGAGTCAACTTTTTTTCGTATTCTGAGAGTTCTCCGGATACTAAATCTATATCCAGAGCTTTTTCAAATCCCCTCTTTAAAATATTTTTAATGACTTCTATGTCGGGCTTCTCTTTCAATGCTGTTTCAAGATTGATTACTCTTTCTTCAATGGATTTGGCGACCTTATCGCTCATCTTTTCTTTAGACACTTTTAATACTTTCGACATGGTTTTGACGTCTGTTTTTATGAGAAGTGTTCCATGATGTAATACCACTTTTTTCCTCCTAGTTTGTGAGCTTCCACTAATCTTTCTCCCATCAACTAGAATATCGTTAACAGGCTTGAATAACGCATTTAATCCCAACATTTTCAGGCTTTCCACCACACCCCGACAAAGCACCTCATAGGACTTTAGAATATCTTGTGGTACTTTCTTATTATTCTCATGCACAACAATATTGTAGGTGAGATTATCTTTATCCGAGTAAATTGCACCTCCACCGGTTATTCTTCTGGAAATAGCTACACCCAATCTTTTACACTCCTCAACATTCACAACGTTTTCTACTGCTTGAAAGTAACCAATTGAACATGCCGGGGGATCCCTCTGATATAGAAAAAGCGTGTCAGGGACAAGATTTTTTGAGCGCGCTATAAGAATCGCTTCTCCTACTGCACCACTGGTAGGAGGATCAATTATTCCCAAATCCAAAAAACGCCAGACTTCCCTCAAATCAAACACCTTCTAAAATACACAGTCCACATCCAAATAAACTTCAATATAAACCAGTTTTAAGATTAACCATTAAAGGGCATATGTTCAAAAATTTTAATTATTCTATCCGTGCCAAGAATAGGGGATTTAGTTAAAAAGTTTTGATGAACGCTAGTTATGTTTATTGAGAGGGTGATCCGCAATTTTTGCCTTAGGTTAACAAAAAAAGAATAGGAGTTATCAGCGGGCGTGTGAATTTTAGAAGGGGAAGGGCAACATTGGGAATATCCAGCCGAAAATGATTGGCCAGCCAAACCAGGAGCCGTAGGGCATTAGCGTCCAGCTGACAACTCCTGCGCTTATGGTTGTTCCTACGATTGCTGTTAATAATACTGCAGTTAGTAAGACTGCTATAAGGGATTGCATTTTAGTCATTATATCACCATAATTTTGATTTGAGTTTAATATAAAAACTAAGCGAATTAAATAACAAAAAAATAAAAATTATATAAATAAAAAATATAAAAGTAGACAAAAATTCAAAACACACCAAGCTAAAATCCTCCCCATATCCACCACCCTAAAAAATTCTACAAATATACTTCACAATTTTAATTTCCCAAACAAGTAGCACAGCAAGATTAATCTTCAATTTTAAAAAACCAACAGTTTGACAGACAAATCAAAAGAGAAAAAGTTAACAACACCCTCGCCCAATTGAAAAAAGATTATTAGACATCACTTCCAACCTAAAAATGAAAATTATAAATAAACCAGAAAATACCACAAATTAAAATTCAAAAATTTTTCAGCAAGACTAAAAAAGGTCTTGAGGGCCAAGACATGGTAAGAGTAGGAATAGTCGACAGAAACAGATGCAAACCAAAAGACTGCCACAAAGAATGCTACAGATACTGCCCACCAGTAAGAATAGGAAACGAAGCCATCACATTCGACCCACAAACAGGCCAAGCAATAATATCCGAACAACTATGCCAAGGAACTGGAATATGTGTCAAAAAATGCCCTTTTAAAGCTATTAGGATTATTAATCTTCCGGAAGAGTTGGAGAGGGACTTGACGCATAGATACGGCCCAAACACGTTTAAGCTTTACCGTTTGCCGATACCTCAGTTTGAGAGGGTTACTGGGTTGATTGGGCCTAATGGTGTGGGTAAGACTACTGCTTTGAGGATACTGGCTGGGGAGATTAGGCCTAATTTGGGTGAGTATGGGAATCCTCCGGACTGGGATAGTATTATTAGGCATTACCGTGGGAGTGAGTTACAGCCTTATTTCGAAAAAATATCTAATGGAGAATTACGCGTAGTTCATAAACCCCAAAATATCACTCGGTTGCCAGAGGTTGTGAAGGGGGTGGTGGGGGAGCTACTTGAGAGAGTCGATGAGAGGGGAATTATGAAAAAACTGGCGGAAGAACTGGAGTTGAAGAGTTTGTGGGATCGAGAACTTAGAGTTTTAAGTGGGGGAGAACTTCAGAGAGTAGCAATAGCGGCTACCATAGCAAGAGATGCTAACGTCTACCTTTTCGACGAGCCCTCAAGTTACGAGGACATCTATCAACGTTTAAATATAGCCCGAGCGATAAGAAAACTTGCCGACGAGAAAAAAACAGTGATATGCATAGAACACGACTTAGCTCTGGTAGACTACCTCAGCGATGCTGTTTGTATGTTCTATGGAACACCTGGAGTTTATGGTGTAGTTTCACATCCCCATGGTGTTAGAGAGGGGATAAATATTTATCTAGATGGTTTTCTTCCGGACGAAAACCTACGTTTTCGTGCGGAGCCTATCAGGTTTCATACGAGTCCCACGCCTTCTGGAGGTTGGGAAAGTCAAGAAATTCTCCTTAAATTCGGATATATGAAGAAAAGCTATAACGGATTTTCATTAGAGGTAAAGGGGGGTGAAATCCACAGAGGGGAGGTCATAGGAATAATTGGTCCAAACGGTATTGGAAAAACAACTTTTATCAAATTGCTTGCTGGGGAGATTCAGCCAGATGAGGGGCAGCCTGTTGAGAGGAAAATAAAAATTAGTTACAAACCTCAGTATTTAAGAGCGGACTATGATGGAGAAGTACAAACGCTGCTTAAAGAAGCCGGTGGGAATAGAGCAACTAGTAGTGAATTCAGATCTGATGTACTGAAACCTCTGGAACTGGAAGGTTTGCTGGATAGGTCAGTTAAAGATTTGAGTGGCGGTGAACTTCAGAGTGTAGCTATAGCGGCTTGTTTAGCTCGAGAAGCAGACGTATATCTTTTAGATGAGCCCAGCGCCTTTCTGTCGTCGGAACAAAGGCTGATAATGGCAAGGACGGTTAGGCGCGTGATAGAAAAATGGCTTAGCGCCGCCTTTATAGTAGAACACGATATAATTGGTGTGGACAGTCTTTCGGACAGCTTAATGGTCTTCAGCGGTATACCCGGAGTGAGAGGAGAAGCTTCAAGACCCACAGATCTCAGAACCGGTATGAACAATTTCCTTAAAGGTTTAAACATAACTTTTCGTAGAGACCCAGAAAACGGTAGACCTAGAATTAACAAGGAGAATTCAAGATTAGATAGATTGCAGAAGGAGCAAGGCGAATATTATTATGTACCATTAACTAAAGAATGAAGCTACAAAAAAGAGGAAAATCTGCTTTAATCTTCGTTCTTTTCTTGGGTCTCAGATTTAATTGCCTTTCTCTTGGCAAAAACTACTATGTAAAGCTCTTTGGCTTCGAATAAAACTTTTTGCCCATCCCGAGTCTGTTTTAGGTATCCCATCTTCGCTAATTTGTTAAGGTACCTTGAAACGTTTCCCTGGTCAATATCGAGAGACTCAGCCAACTGACTGGCAAAAACGGGACCCCCATTGAACTTTTCACAGATTTTCAAGAAAATTTCGAGCTCTCTTGAAGTAAGCTCCTCCTTCATTCTTTTGAGAATACTTGTACTAAGCTTTCCCCTAGCTAGGCGAATACCAGTATCAAGATCATTGAGGTCAACCTTCTGGCTACCCTCTCTTTTTAGAGCTGCCTCAAGTGTACTTCTCAAAATAACTAGTAGGTAGCGAGGATTATGAAAGCTTACTTCATTGGCCCTCTCAATAATTTCCCTTGTAAAGGGGAAAAGAGGATCAGGAGCGTCTCCCTCTCTGTACAGTTTTAGCCTTTTGCTAACCAGCTCTACTGCCGCATCATTATCTAATTCTTCGAACTCTATTTCTCCCATAATCCTAGAGATTACCGCTGGATGAACCTCTTTAACCATATGCCACGATTTGGGACTACTGCAAATAACTGTCATATGCTTATTTAGGCCATGAACTCTTGAAAGATACTCTCTGGTAAGTGTGAATGCTTCTCTTATTTCCTTCTCGTTCCCTCCAGAAGCCAACTCTTCAAACTCGTCTATAATGAAACAAGTGATATAGTTGTTCTTGCTTAATACTGAAAAAATGTTTGCCAAATCTTTGCCGGCTTTGTGGGAGTCCAACTCAAAATTTTTCATAACCAAATTTTTATAATATTCATATGTTTCAAAAATAAAATCTTTATCTTCGGGGGGAAGCTCTAGAGATAGAGCCTCGGGACAAACTGCCTCAAAAAGGGCCTTTGCATATCTGGCGGGGTCTCCGCTGGGAACCTTACAAAAGAAAACTACTCCGTTATGTCTCTTAAATGTGTCAGATATAGCGATAGCCCTAACGCTTTTTCCTGTTCCGTAGTCACCAACTAAACTTAGAGTTGCTCCGCCTCCGCTGAGGACAATATCTATGTTTGTAGCTATTGATTCGTCTTCTGCCGTAAATACTAGTGTTTTAAGTATTTCCTCTTCAGTCATAGCTTCCGCAGAAGTCTTTACAAAGGGATTTCCCCTCAAATTAAACTGTTTGTATTTATCCTTTTTTATAAGTATATCATAGCTCAAGATCCTTCCCCTGTTTTTATTTAAATATATTATACGAAAGCCTTATTAATGTAACTAGTGTAGATATATGTCAAGTATGTAAATTATGTAAATGTATGTAAAATTGTATATTTAAACGTTACATAGCCTACATACAAACAAGAGAGAAAGGCGACAGAAAATGGACAAAACAACCATAAAAATCATCCTCAACCAGTTAAAAGACCTCTACGATAACCTAACAGAAAAATGTGGAGAAGACGTAAGAAAATACAGATACACACTAGCCCACACCATAGCAAACATAAGAACTGACGAAATAACCGCATAAGTAATTAAATTAACAAATAAAATGTACTTGCAGCTAGGGGATAGAATAGTTCTCAAGCCACTGAGTAACTCCCAAATATTCGTTTTGTACCTCAATAGCACTAGTAGTTGGGCACTACATTTGTAACCACAAAGGGGAAAGCGAAGCTTAATATTTAGATAGTGCGAAGAATTCACAGGAAACCGCATAATCTAGGAAAAGAGTTAAGGGCTTAAAAAAAATTGGAGAACTTTAACAAACCTAAGTCATATTTTTCCAAAATCAAAACTTGAAACCGTGAATCCGTAAATACAAGAAACTTTTACAAAATGTGTAGCTTGCCAAAAGGAAGAAGATATAAGCGAGAATGATACTTGCTTTGTAATTCTAGATAAAAAATGAGCGCAAGCCGACTCATAATTAACACTTAAAGAAGAATAAAAACTTCAAATTATAGTTAAAAAAAATAAAAAAAGGGTTTTAGACTAATCTTCTTTAACGAATCTATCCGCTAATTTTTTCAGGACGCCAGGGAGGGTATTCTACTGCGAGAGGGCTACCTCAATTACAAAGAGTATTTATATAAATAATTGAAAAGAGAATATCGCAAGTGTATTCCATCTCCTCGGGTCCTAGCCTGTGAGGCATGAAGGGACCATGTCTGCGCATGTATTCTGCTATCTCATTAGCTTTTTGTCTTGCTAAGTCAAATGCTGGGTCGTCAAACAAGTCTACGGGTCCAACTAGATGACCGTCAGTAACATTGAAACCTAATGCGACAATTCTTGGGGGGCCGTCGAACCTTGTGCAAACAGCATTCTTTACGCCGACCGGCATAAGAGGCCCTGTGTGACTGCCCCTCATCCAACCTGCTACTAGGTGGGGGAAAGCGAAGGGTTCTAAGACTTCTCCGGTGGCGGGTAGTCCATGTTGAGAGCGTACCAAGGCGCAGGGGTCGTCTTTTCCTACGTATTTACCTGCTATTAAGCTGAGCCTAGTCGTAGAAACTGCTGCGCATGGTAATCCGTCTTTTCGCCATACTTTTCTAATTATATATCTCCCCGTTGTCCCAATTAACGCTAGAGCGTCATACATTTCCTCAGGACAGTTTAAGCGAACGCTTTTATTTTCCACAACATCGTAGACATCGAGGATAAATCCTTGGTGTAGTGAGGGATCAATTATTAATCCTGCTGTGTTGAATGGGTCTACGAAAATTTTGAAGAGGGGTAAGTTGAATGCTCCCGGCTCAGTTTTATCGGCCATAAAAGCTATTAGTGGATCGCTTCCTCGTTCATCGAATTCTAGTTCTGCTACTCCAGGGCCCATTCCTTTGACATTTCCACTGAATGTGTCTTTGAGTAAATCTTGTCCTGCTCCGTATAGCTTTAATTTTTTCGAAATTTCGGTTGCCTTAGTAAAGGTGTCCCATGCCAACTTGTGCACTTTTTCGTTATTTTCACCCCTTCTGTGTGTCATAATTAGTTCTAGGTCGTCGCCTGCGTGAGTTACATGAAAATCGATTATTATTCCGTCCTTCTGTCCTTTTTCTAACGAGCTTTTGGCAGCTTCTATGCAGTCTGGATGCACGGTTGTATGACCAGCTATAGAACCTATGTCTGCTTTTATTAAGGAGACTGTTATTTTAGCCATTTTTCTCCCCTTTTTTTGTTGATGATGTGTAGTTGATTAATTTGGCCTTAAATATTTTTTTTATTCCTCACTTTCCTCTAAGAACCCAAGATAGTATATTAACTTATTCCATTTATTATTCTCAACACCTATTTTTAATATGGAAGAAATTATTCGCAAATAAGCAAGCTATTTTTTGAAATTTTTTTAAAATTTATTGGTAGAATTGGAAACATTTTTAACTAAGTTTATTTAATTATTACTCATAAGCCAAGAAAAATTGCGAGTGAGGTAAGCAGTTTGAGAATATTAAAAGTATTTAAGGGCCAATCAGAGAATAACGTTGAAACTAGTTATACCAAGAGCACTATTCTCAAACCATTAACTAAAGAAACTAATAAAGATGTTACGCCTATTAATTCTTGCCTTGAAAAAGCAAACTTGATGGGGTGGCTACAAGAAAGGTTGGCTTCTCCAGAAATGATTGAGGCAAGTAAAAATGTTGAAGACATTACACTTCAATTTAATACTGGAGGAAACTTGTTCTATATGATTAAAAGTGGTGTGCAGTCTTTTAGGATAGTTGGTGGAAGAGCCTCAGATCCTGATGCACTGATAAGAATTTCTCCCGGGATCGAATCTAAACTGGCAAGCGTAAGCGATTTTACGGAATTTTTCCAAGAATATAAGAGATACGCAAACTTGCCTGGCGGCGAGGAATACATCAAAATTAAGCTTTTCAAAGATCTATCCCAGTTAAGTAAGAAAGGTATTTTGCGTAGCAGATTGATTCGTACGCTGCTAATGGCTTAACTTCTGCCGGATTAATTGTATATCCCTTTATACAATTTTTCATTTACCTAACTTAAAAGTGTCACTAGTTTTAGCCACTGTATAGAGTAGGATTCAACTATTCTTTGTATCGTATTATGGAAGTTTTATCTTCGTATTTCGTTACTTGTATGGAATGAAGCCTTAAGTTTTATTTTTTAGTTGTTTAATATTTCATTTATTATAGTTTTTCTATATATTGTTGTTTTCTTAGTTTGTGAGTCTAACCCAAGAAAGGACGGATTCAAGAGGATACTTTCAATATTTGAACCAGCCGGAAAAAGTGAAAGGGAAGTTCGTTTTTAATGCAGTTATGTATGATTATTTTAGTAAGAATGAAGCTAAGTCAATTAACCTTTTTGAATATGCCCATTCGTTGTCGTACCATGAAAGGACTTTTATTAGGTTTTCGCCTACTACGTAGGTTTCTTCGAGATCGACGATTGAGGAGTGTGGGTTTCCTTTGAAATCTACTGATACTAGTGGTTCGTCTACGCAGTCTAGTATACCCTTCATTTCTTTTTTGGAAGCAGATATGAAGGCTTCGTTAACTTCTTTCTTGGTAGTGTTTTTCTCTACTAAAACTGTCAAGTCCACAACTGAAACGTCTGCAACTGGTACTCTGAGGGCGATTCCATCAAGTTTTCCGTCGAGTTCTGGTAGTACTAGTCCTATCGCCTTGGCTGCGCCAGTGGTGGTAGGTATTATTGAAAGATTTGCGGCTCTAGCTCTCCTTAAATCTTTGTGTGGGAAATCCAAAATTCTTTGGTCGTTTGTATAAGCATGAGTTGTGGTCATTATTCCTTTTAGAATATGAAACTCGTCATTTAGAACTTTTGCTATTGGGGCAAGGCAATTAGTGGTGCAGGAAGCATTAGATATGATGTTATGTTTCTTCGGGTCATATGCTTTGTGATTGACTCCTAGCACTATGGTTATATCAGGATCTTTTGCGGGTGCTGAGATTATGACCTTTTTAACCCCGTTTCTTAGGTGTTTGCTCGCATCCTCCCTATTTGTGAAGACCCCCGTTGATTCTATTACCACATCGACTTCTTGTTCTCCCCAAGGAATCTGTGAAGGGTCTCTCTCATTGTAGACTTTTATTTCTCTACCGTTAACCCAGATTGCATTGGCATCTTTTTCAGTTTTAACTTCTGCTTCAAGTTTTCCATAAATTGAGTCATACTTGAGTAGATGCGCCAAAATAGTATTATCAGCAAGGTCATTTATAGCTACGACTTCGACGTTATCATCTTCCAATGCTGCTCTAAAGGTGTTGCGTCCTATCCTTCCAAAACCGTTAATACCAATTTTTACAACCATCTGGCTCTGCTCTCCAAAACTTTTGTCAACATTAAATACATACCCTATAAATTATTTTTGGCAGTTAACCACCAAAAATTTTTTGGATAAAACAGTTTGGTAAGAGACAAACAATACAGTTTAATTTATATATTAAATTATTTAAGTTTTGAGTGTGGTTTTCATGGTTATTCAAATTGATGATGCTGGATGGGGGGATCTCGTAGGCGGCTGTTTATTAGGTTTTTTCAGGAAGGAAACAGGCGAATATGTTGTTAAATTGATTGATGTTATTCATTTCCGCCCTCCCAATTTTGATAGGAAAACATATCTTAAGGAGGCCCTCAAATTAGCAAAGAAAGCTTTAGAGGAGCTTAAGGTTTCTAAGGAGGAGGAGATAGAGATTTGTACTGGATCAGTCTTGAGCGAGATTCGCCTGACCCTTATGGAGGAGGGCTACAAAGTGAAACCAACACGTATTGAAGGAAAATTACAAGAATTAATTGAAAACTCCCTTTTGGATTATTATGCGGAATTGGGAGTACCAAGGGAGACCTTGACTTTGAAGAGTGGGCGTGATAGATTTTATGCCTTGATAAACTGGGTCATGGAGGATTTGGGGAGCAGGGAAAAATATGTTAAAACGGGCTGGAAATCCTGGGATACTAAGTGGAAATATTGGAGACCAAAGAAAAAGAGGGTTCTCAGAAAAACTTGCTTCTAATGAGTATTAAATTAAAAGGCAATGCAATAATAGATTTATTATTTGTATTTTTAGTTATAAGAAGATTTTTGAAATAATAGTTTTTGTTTGAGCGCCTAATAAACTTTTTATAATAGATGAGCGAGACGTAATTTTGTCTTAATCAAAAAGGGGAGCTTCAAGTGGCTGAGAAAAAATTTTACACACTTGACGATTTCGAATTTAAAGACAAGACGGTGCTTGTTCGAGTTGACATCAACTCTCCTATAGATCTTGGGACAAAAAAAATTACTGATACTAGGCGATTTACAGCACATGCAAAAACCTTGCTAGAGCTGGCGAATAATGGTGCAAAGATTGTTGTTCTGGCGCATCAAGGACGAAGGGGTGACGATGACTTCTTACCCTTGGAACAACACGGAAAGTTGCTTAGCGAAATTTTGAATAGACCCGTGAAATACATTAATGAAGTTTATGGTGAAAAAGTTATAAACCAAATAAAAAGTATGAAAAGTGGGGAAATACTGTTACTGGAGAATGTACGCTTCTGTGATGAGGAAACCGGTGCGAAGACTGTAAAAGAACAAATCAATTCACCTATGGTTCAGCAACTTTCGCGCGTATCAGACATATACGTTAATGACGCCTTTTCAGCGGCTCACAGAAATCATACCTCTATTGTCGGTTTTACATATGTCTTACCCTCTGCCGCTGGAAGAGTCATGGAACAAGAGGTCAACTCGATTCTCAATGCCACAGAGAATCCTAAAAGACCATCAGTATATGTCTTGGGCGGAATGAAAGCTGAGGATAGTTATCAAATAATGAAAAAAGTTTTGGATATCAAAAACGCAGACAGAATCTTACCTATCGGTATAATCTCTTACCTATGTCTTCTAGCCGAAGGCATTGATATAGGAGAAGTAAATAAAGAAATGATTTCTTCCAAAGGACTGATAGAAAAAATCCCCGAGGTTCAAAAACTTTTAGATGAACACAACAACATAATTGAAATGATAAAAGATGTTGCCGTTGATGACGGTGGAAAACGCTTAGAGATCCCCATCGACAAATTACCCTTAAATAGACCAATTAAGGATATTGGCAGCAAAACAATAGAGGAATATACCAAAATATTGAAGGACGCCAATACCATTGTTTTCAATGGTCCAGCGGGAGTATACGAAGAGCCTCCATTTGAAATAGGAACACATAAACTTCTTGAGGCAGTTGCAAACTCAAAGGCGTTCTCCCTCGTTGGTGGGGGGCATACAATAGCAGCGCTAGAAAAATTTGGCTTAGCTAGCAAAGTATCCTATATAAGCACTGCAGGTAAAGCATTCATAAGCTTTCTGACCAAAGAGGAGTTACCAGGAATTGAAGCTTTAAAAAGGGCGTATAAACACAGTTAAACTTCTATCAAATCATAGAATCAAGAACTAATTTGGTTTCAGATTACTTAAACATTCTATCGGATTTTCTAATTAGATCAAAATTTTTGACCTTTTTGTCATTTCCCCCTTTTGATTATCCCTCATAATATTTTTAATTTATAACGTGTTTCCCATTTAACTAAAAAATATTTTCAGGTAAATGACTCATTGGGTGATGAATTTGGGTATTATAAAGTTGCTCCTTCATAAAAATTAATTTTTCAAAGCGCTGGTGGTGTAGATTAGTCCGATTCTACCCCTCATTTCGAGGCTCTTAAATCATAAAAGAAGCCCTATGAAAGCTTCTTTCGAAGGCGAAATCGAACGAATCTACACTGCGCAAAGCGCTTTTCAAATTGCGATAATTTACGGGAGTATCACAAAATCATTGGTGAGAAGGTCCCGACTTTAGTAGCATGGAGGGTCAATAAGATTAGTTAACTATTCGCTCTATGGCGATAAAACGGAACCTATTGTTTCTATTTTTTAATTTTTCGATAAATGTTTTTAATTCTCGGAGTCCCTTCTCAGTAAAGCTAATTATTTTATAATTGCTCTTCTCCTTCAACCATTCTTTGATTTGGGTCGCTGTTTTTCCTTCAAAAGTTACTATTACCCCCTCTTTAAATTCAGGCGAGGAGACTTCTTTAATTATTTTGCTTTTTTCACATTTTTTTAATATTTGTACTGGGGCGTCGAGTTTATTATTTAATGCGAATTTCCTCAATTCATCACCCATAAATGCTAGAAAAGCATTGTCATTTGTATGGTAGAGTATTTGTTTTCCACTTATAGGAGAAAAGTATGTTGTTTTAAAAAGTTCATTTCCCTTATGCAGGGCGTCTAACAATTCGCGAGTCTTAAAGTAGTCCAGTTTAACTAGTTCTTTTGCGGTGTCAACTGTGATATATTCGTGGGTTAATATCCAAGATAAAATTTCATGAATATTTTTTTCATCTCGACTTAACTCAAGTTCACAGATCTTTTCTTGTTCTATTTCTTCATCAACATATAATTCTTTGTGATGTTTCCTATTGTGTTCTTCTATATCTTGGAAGGTAATTTTTGGGCAATGATAGTTTAGTGTTCTAATCCTGAAGGGATAGGGGTATTCGGCTAATTTCATAATTGCTTCCCGCCTAGGTTGAGCGACCAGATGGCTCTTCTGTGTATCTGTAATATTTAGCCCCAATCTAATGTATTCTTCCTCTTCTAGAGACTTAAATGCTATTCGAAAAACGACACGAGTGTTACAATTAGCAAGGACCACTTTTGATATTGCAGGATCTTGACATATCAGAATTAAGCCTTGTCCTTTTCCTCGTTCAATTGTAATCATATCTTCAACTATGGTAGTATCTCCACTACTGCGGCGTCTAAATATTTCAGGAACTAGAAAACGGGCATCGTCCACTACAACTAAGTGCTTTAATTCTTCTACATTTATTCTTCTTAATCCAGCCTGAAAAACTTGGAGCATAATGAGATTCATAATAATCTGTGTATCTTCCTTAGTTCCTCCTTGCGATAGTAAATAACTAAAATCTATCACAATTACCTTCTTCAGGAGGTCGTCAAGGCTAATATTGCTCTTATTCACATTAAAAACACTACCCAGAATTCCTTGACGAAAAACTCCTAAGCGAGCGTCTAAAGCAAGTATAGTGCTATCAACGAAAGGCACAGTTTGCCTCTTACTCTCAGCATAATCACTAAGTAGTTTACCTAAGGCATCAAAGTTTCTGTATCTCTCTTCTTTTATTACTTGGGGTAACACCTCACACAATACCCTTGACATCTGCAGTGAGAGATCACTGTCTATACGAAAAAGTGAACGAAGTGTTTCATCTATTAGACCATACAACCTTTGAGCATAATCTTCAGCATCCATATCACCCGGATCAAATAGATTAATTTTTAAGGGTGCAAATTTACTACCCGGACAGATTATGAGTATATTTTTCGCAATTTCTGGAGGCAACAATTTAGCAAGCCCGGCGAATTCACCCTTGCTTTCAAATATTAGCATCGGTAGCTGTTTCTCTCTAAGCAACTTGTCAATGAGGTTCATTACGAAATATGTTTTCCCGCTCCCCACTGTACCTAAAACTGCAAGACCACATCTTAGATCTTCTGGATCCAGCATACAGGTAAAAATTTCGCGATCTTTGTACAGTACGTAGGAAATTGGTATACCCTTATAATAGTTAAATATTGTTTGTGGAGGTATTTCGAACTCTGGGCATTCAAAAGTCTCAATGCCCGGTACTGGCCTTTCAGGAAAATGTGTTAACGCCGCTAGTCGCGTACTTGCCATTTTCTCTGTTTTGCCCACAGATTTGCGTAAAACAATTTGCTTCAATTTTCTTTTTATTTCTCTTCCGCTCATTGTTTTTATATGGGGACTGTAGTGAGATCCTGAATAAACTGTATTTAAAATGTTTTTGACTTGAATAGCTCGAATTTCAGCTTCTTTCTCAGTATTAGTTTTGATGACAACATACGAGGAAACGTCCCAATAACCTGCAATATGCCCGATTTCCTTTTCCCTTTCATCCAATTTATCTTCATTTATTTGTATAAGAACTTCTCCCTTAGGGGTCTTCAACTTCTTATTTATAGAAGTAATATTTTTTGTTTTTGGGGGTTTAACTGCTTTGAAATGTACAATAAAGTGGGCGTCCATTCCCAACCTTGTTAAACCTCTAACAAGGCTATCTATCTGAGAGTACTTTTCTTGGGGGGTGCATTCTATTTTTCCTTTAATATGAGTGACGCTCACCCAAGTTTCTGACCCATTACTGTTAAAAATTACAAAGTTTTTTTTGATCTTCATTTTAGATGTAAAATCAAAAATGTCAAACCTTTTTTTCAGATCCTCAAATTCTTGGATTTTTGTTTCGATATTTGGAAAACGTGTCTCAAGACTGATTTTTAAAGAGTGCATCTTTTTCCAAGCCTCTTTAAAACATTTCTCGCCTTTAAATCCACTATGGTGAGCATAGAAGTAAATTTCCACACCCTCTTCTCTTACATGTATCTCATAACTTGCTTCCTTAACATTTTTCCACATCGAGGTTAAGTGCTGATGCACGTATTGAGCAACATTGTCTGAATTTTCCGGTGTGCCCTGCCTTTGCATCTTTGCATCTTCCTTAGGGATATTTGAAACTCTAAGACATATGATAAACTTATAGCGGATTCCCTTCGCATAAATTCCACGAGAAAGAACATGGAGAGAATCTCTACTAATAGTATATAAGGAAAAAGCAAAACAGGATATTATAATCGTTAAAAGGATCAACTCCAATAATAATTCGTACATTGAAAATGTCAGAGACATAATTACATCCCAGCTAACAAGCATAAACTTTAAACACCAATTTTTAATCTCTTTACATAATTATTCACATTTTGTGTCCATTTCTCAAATCTCGAAAAAATCCCAAATTTCACTTATGAACTCTCAACTATAGTAACATCATCTATAGCAACTTTTATACCACCCTTAACTTGGATACTTTCTCGCCAACGATTTTGTAAAATTTCATTAGTAGATTTCGATTAGCAATATTTAAACACCCTCCTCCATAATCTAAAAAAACATTTTATATCTACGCACTCTTTGAGTTTTACGCAATATTGAAGAAAATTTTAACTCTCACCTCTTCATTTGATGTTGTCAATGCTTGGTATAACCACTCACATTTTTTAGCTAGATTTCCTTATTAGGGCAAATATGCGAAAACAAGGTTTAACATTTTAACAAGAAGGGATTCTCAGTTTTAAGAAATGCAAATCCTTACAATTATTTCCGCACAAATGAGAATTAGCGTTGCCATTAAAGTCAGCTTTAGAAAATTCCACACATACAGTTTTTCAGGTTTGATGACTAGATACACCATAAAAAATGCTATTAAAAAAAAGAGAACCACTGTTCCCAAATCAAAAATCAAATGTTCAAACATAATCAATGCTCCAAAAAGGTACAATGCAAGACTGAGCAGAATCGAGTAACGTTTACCCAAAATAATACTAATAGTTTTGTTGCCTGTCTCACTATCACTTTCATAATCTAAAGTAGCAGTCAAAATGTAAAAGGCGCCACCAATTAAAGTACCGCCAAACAGCTCAAAAAGAGGAAACCAAAAGGTTTTAACCAATAGTATAAAAACTAGTACACCAACAATATTTCTTACTCCTAAAAAATAAAACAGGATAACATTTGTAAGATACGAATGAGCCAAAGCCTCAGGTGAACCGTGATAGACAACCCAACCCGCAATAAAAGGTAAAGTAAAAAGACCAATAGCGTTCCATAAAACATCAAAAGGAGGACGTACCTTAATCCTAGGATAATACGAGTAGGATATAGAAATCAAATTCCCAAAAAAAATCATAACTGCGAATATAAGTGAAATGTAAAAACCTATTACAAGGCTGGCGACGGAGCAAAAAATAATAATAATTTTCATATATAAGGGAGGCACTCCACAATAAACAACCGGATTCTGGTAATCCTTTCTAAACCCTCTTAAATCGCAATCCCTAGCATCCACTAATGAGTTCAAGCTGGAACTAGAAATTCCTAAAAGAAATACAGCCAAATAAGATAATAAAAAGACAGGAAGGGAGAGAACTGATAAAATAAAAATCATAAGAACAGAACTATCTCTATAAAGGCTCCACGTAAAAGGGTCAAACAAAGACACAATAATCCCAATTGTAAAACTACCGACGGGAATAAGGGAAAGCAAAGGGCGTACAATATGATAAACAGGCTTCAAAACGTGCATAAACCATCTCCAAATTAATTATTACCAGATAATACGCAATAGAATAAATTGAACAAAACTTTTAAGGTTTAGGGTTGAAAAACGAATACACTTGAACAGCTCTAAAGGAATTAAGCTATTGCATAATATTCTCCAATGCTAATTAGGATCGGAATGAACACACAAACGCAAAAAAGAAAAAAATAGTGGGGCCACTAGCCTGAAGGTATAACTCCAGCAGTCATAGCAATCTGTATAAAAGGCTGGATTTCGTTTGCTGCACCGATGATAAACAACGTACCTTCCCCAAGAAGGTCTGACCACTTTTTCTTACCAGTAACCATATCGGTCCAAGCGTCGGCTGTTGCGCGAATCACCAAGTCTGGTGTGTGACTCTCCCCATCAACAAACTTAGCCTTATCTGGCCAAAAAATAATGTGGAACTTTCTATCATCAATTTCAAACATGTGAATTCTACCTACGTATCCTTTAAGCCAATTTCTTAGGATACTCTTCGCCGAATCACTCTTGTTGATGGCATCTACCAGATTTTTAAAACCTTCAATAATCTTTTTTACGTCCGCCATACAATCTCCCCACAATCACTTTTTAATCCATTCAATTAAAGCATCTAAAGCAGCTCTCTTAAGTGTACCTGCAGACAGTGTGCCGTATTTTTCCTCAACTTTTTTCACCAAGGCATCAATATACTCTTCAGGCACAACTACAACAATGTGCGGTAAATTAATCTGCGTAAACCAGCGGGCAACAGATCCAAAGAACTTCATGTCCTTAAGCCACTCTGAAAGATCCTCTTTCTTAATTTCCCTTTTGCCAAGCCACTCACTCATATTCACTTCCCTCCATAAGTAGTCCAGTCCTTATCTAAAACCGAAACAGAAAATACACCCTTAGTCTTGGGAATATGTGTTAAAATATCTCCTGATTTGTTGAGCAGGTCAAATCCCGTAGGCCAATCAATGGCTACCCGCTGTCTCTCGCCCTTCTTTCTGCCGAGAACCACACCACCGCCTCTAATAGTCCATAAAGTGAGCACATACTTCGCGAGCGATTCAGGCGACATTTCACCCTTCTTAGCAATTTCGTTAAACTTCTTTTGAACATCGTCATCCAAATCAACTGTTAAAGGCATAACAGAATCCTCCTTTACCTTCTTAACTCACTCCTAATATATGGGATGCCCCATGCTTCTCTGAAGACAACTCCTTCCATTGGATATCTTGTGGGACCTAGCACTCTTGGATACAAGGGAACACCCAAACAGAATGCAGTCAGAGGCGTCCAACCCTTAGGAATGCCGAAATAGTCTGAAACCATTTCACGCCGCCTCTCATCGCCAATAACGGGGAAACTGTCCCAACCAGCCCCAACACCCAATGCGGTAGCTGCAAGCCACATATTCTGTATTGCCATACTTAGCGCAGCAATGTTAATTTCCTTTATTGAACCAGGTATAGTGGGCAAATCGTAGTAGTGGTCCGAGTAGCAACAAAGAATTACAGTGTCCGATATTTCTGGATATCTGAAGAGAGAGCCGTCAAACATACCCTCAACGGTATCTACTCTTGCTGGTGGAGGCACATACCATAATCGGTCTGCCGGCATCTCAAATCTTGACATCCCAAAGGCCCCTGAAGAGGTTTCCTGAGCTAAGTCTGCCAAAAGTTCTTTTGATTTCTGATCCTTTATGACAATGTACTTCCAAGCCTGTACATTCTCGGGTGATGGTGCATGACGCGCAGCATCCAATATTTTCTCAATTTTCCATTCAGGTATCTTTTCACCAACTTTAAACTGCCTAATCGAACGTCTCGTATAAATGGCTTCAAAAACGTCCAAAAATACACACCTCCATTCTATATCCTCCTACATATTCTTATGAAATAGCATGTTTTATATTTAAGTTTCGTATACCTTTTCAATCAACACTCTAACATTGGAGAATTGCCCATTTTCTAGGGCTAAGGCAATTTTAAATTCATTATATTTTTGTTTATCTAACAAGACTTTTTATTCTATGATTTAAAAAACCGCCTTCCACCACTTTTGCAAAACAGTAGAAGAAAAAACGAATCATTTA
>JAHQXB010000041.1 GCA_029856435.1 Candidatus Jordarchaeia archaeon | reverse complement strand
AACCGCTACTCAATAATAAGAATAATAAGCATCTCCCTTCTAGGCAAACGAATGGAAGTATAGATATCAAACTTGTACCCTTTTAGGAATCCTAACAGTTCTGACCCAGCGTTAACCTTGCGTAACTTTGGTTTTTCTTCATGGGGAGACCGGTTCGCGCCCGGGCGATAGATTCGCAAAATCTCGTGTTTTTGGGCCTTTTTTGGCTCTTCTCAAAAATGTTTCTCACCACTTAAAGGGGATGGAAATATTAAAAATTGAGGAAAAACACCGATAAAACCATAAATTATCAGGAACACAACAGCAAAAACCATAGCAAAGATCCTGCGAATATATCGCCCGGGGAACAGTTGAAGCGGGCACATCTCTCCTACTTTCGGTGGGGGGTGTTCCCAGTTGTGGCTCTGCCTCTTTGGGCTTTTTTGAACTTCCCGCATTCCGGGCCTGGCCGGAATCGGCTACACGATGTGTATGTGTGGTTGTTTTTAAGGAATAGTAGATTTTAATGGTTTTTCTTTAATGTTAACTTTTGGAAGTTTCTCAGGTTAACAAGCTTTATTCCAAAATAGAACCAGTTTTAATACCCCATAAAATTTTCCAATGTATTTTTTAGGCACCAAAAGCGGAGGCCGTAGAATCAATTTTTAAAAGGTTAAGCTAACTTATTCCATTTAAGGGTGAGAGCATGATTGGTATTCTAACAGAAGGCGGAGAAAAGGGCTTCGCGGTTCCTCAACTGCTCAAGGCTGCGGAAAGAAAAAATGTTAAAACAAAGATAATTCCCATGAGAAAACTGGTTCTGGGTGTTTCAGCCAACTCTCCGGCCTCACTTGGGAA
Organism: Candidatus Jordarchaeia archaeon; assembly: GCA_029856435.1. Lineage (GTDB taxonomy): Archaea > Asgardarchaeota > Jordiarchaeia > Jordiarchaeales > Jordiarchaeaceae > Jordiarchaeum. The sequence continues at coordinate 6,192 of JAHQXB010000041.1, read as the reverse complement.
TCTAAACCTTCTGGATTTTGACGTCCTAATTTTCAGAGGCTTCAATCAGGGATCTTTGGAGGAGGTAATACTGAGAATGGATGCGCTCCACAGATTGCAGCGCTTAGGTATGAAAATCTACAATCCCCCCTCAGCTATAGAGAAGGCCAGCGACAAGTTTTACGCATCAGCACTACTGGAGGAAGCGGGATTGCCCACCCCCCGCACCTTTGTTACTGAGGACGCCTCCGAAGCTTTAAAAATTTTCAAGCAAATGGGAGATGTGGTTGTCAAACCCCTTTTTGGCTCCCAAGGAAAAGGAATGACTAGAGTCACTGACATTGAAACAGCCTCCCGAGTTTTCGAAAACCTCGCCTTCTCCAACCTTGTCATTTACATGCAAGAATTCGTGCCCCACGGAAACCGCGACATAAGAGCTTTCACCATCGGAGAAGAAGTTGTAGCCGCAATGTACCGAATATCCAACTCTTGGAAAACAAACGTCTTCCAAGGAGCGAAACCAGTAGCATGCAAACTCGAACCAGAACTGGAAGAACTCAGCATAAAGGCGGCAAAAGTGGTTGGATGCGAATATGCTGGAGTGGACATACTTGAGGGACCAAGCGGCCCCGTAATCATAGAAGTCAACTCTTCCCCCACATGGAAGGGCCTGTACCAAGCAACAAAAGTACCAATAGCTGACCTTCTCCTAGACTACATATTAAAAAAGGTAAAACAGTAATCAGCGGCCTCTCTGTCCCAAAAATTCTCCATAACCGAATTAAAAAATGAGGTTGGAAATCGTATATTGTCAAATTTCAATGTCGATTTTGGCTTTGTCTCTCAAAAATTTTTGCAGCTCCTCTCTGTTAGGTAAAGCCGTTATGGCCCCCCTTCTTGTAACTATGAGAGCTCCTATAGCGTTTGCGACAGTAATACATTTTTTTAAGTCCCAGTTCTTAATCAGTCCTACTAGGAGACCGGCGTTCCAACCGTCACCGGCCCCTGTTGTGTCCACGGGCTTGACCTTGAAGGCTGGCAACTTGACTTTTTCACCCGCCTTGTTGAATATCATAGCTCCCCTGTCACCCAATTTGATACCTACAATCTTGATTCCATATTTTAGTGCTCTGTGAGCGGCTTCTTCGGGATCCTCGGTTTGAAAGATGAACTCCGCCTCCTCTCTGGAAAAGGATGCTATATCCGATGATTTAAGTGCCTTATCGTAAGTTTTTCTCAAAATACTGGGGGAATCCCACACATCAATTCTAAGAGTGGGATCAAATGAAACTCTTACCCCCACCTTCTTTGCATAATCTATGGCTTTAAAGACGGAGTTCCTACAGGGATTCTGTGAGAGGGAGAATCCAGACACGTGGAGAATACTGGCACTAGAAATATAGCTTTCATCGATATCTTTCACCTCAAGCGAGGTGTCCGCTGTATCGCCTATCCAAGGCTTTCTGTAAAACATGAAACTCCTCTCACCAGTGGCGGGGTCATTTGCAACGAATGTAATCGTGGTTCTCTTTCCCCTTTTAACTACAATGTGGGAAACATCAACCCCATTTTTTTCAAGTTCCTTTCTCAAAAAATTTCCAAAGGAATCGTCGCCCACCGCCGTTATCACACCACTACTCACACCCAGCCGGGATACTCCCACCACAGTATTCATGGGTGCACCGCCGAAACACTTCTCAAAAAATTTAACCTCCTCGTAAGAAACAGGCTCTGAAGCAACAAAATCTATCAATACTTCACCGACAGCAATCACTTCAGGAGTCAAAAAAACACCACCAAATGTCATAAAATACTCTTGCGAACCTTAAATGATATTCCACTTCTCTTCCACCAAATTTAAAATATATTGTGGAAGGACATACTTAATTCTTCCACAGAATTTGAAAAAAATGAAACTTGACTCAATGGAGTTAAGGCGTTCTTTTGAATGGCAAGCTATTTGAATGCAGACAAGGGAAAAGCTGGAGAAAAGCTTGGTTTCAAAAGCATAAACTGAAACAGCTTTCCATCAATCACTAAAAATGGTGTGGGCTTGACAAAGATTTGGCGGAGCCAAAAGAAATTGTTTGAATATTTAAGGCGTCTTATGGGCGGTGTACGAATCATAGTTCGACATGTCAGTAGTAGTTCTCTTATTCAAAAATGTCATAAATAATAGTTGATTTCCTTATTAATGAGTGTTAATTTGTGGGTGTTTTAAATTGGAGAGGATAGAGTCAATAAAAATTACACGCTTAGAAGGCGGCCGAGCCTCAGAAATCAAGGATAAAGTGGTAAAAGAAAATATTCTGGTAATCAGGGTAAACGGCAGACAGGTTGTAGGTTTAATCTATCTCCCCGGCGAAGAGAAGGAACTGGCCTTCGGGCATCTATTCACATCTGGCATAATGGAAAACGTGCACGAGGTTCAAGATTATTCCTATTCTAACAATACTGCAAACTTCAAATTAAAAGATGGAATAGACATCGAAGACAGGATTGCTTCTTGCATTACTGGTGGAAGACTGGTAACCACATCTTGCGGACCCCCCGATTACTTTGTTCAGTTAAAGCAGGGTGCGGGAATACCAAAAGTTTCATCGGAGTTTAGGGTGAGGAGTGAGACAATATTCTCTGCTGTGAGAACTGTGAGTAAATGTGCAATGATTTTCCGGGAAACCGGAGGAACCCACGCCGCAGCCTTATTCACCGGGGAGGGGGATTTGATATATTTGTCAGAGGATGTCGGAAGACATAATGCGGTGGATAAAGTAATAGGAGCATCCCTCCTCTCCAGTGTTCAATTCGAGAGATCCTTTCTGGTAAGCACTGGTAGGCAAACTGTGGACATGGTGATAAAAGCGGCCAGAGCCGGCATACCCATAGTGGCATCTATTTCCGCGGCTACAAGTTCTGGGGTTTCTGCAGCAGAATCGACCAACATCACTCTCATCGGGTTCGCACGCGGAAGACGGATGAACATATATACCCACCCTCAACGTGTATTAGTATAAGTACCAAAATTATGTTATTGCTACCAAAACCTTGGTGGAGAGCGTTGTTATGATTCGCGATTCTTCTGTTGCTATTCTTTGTGGAGGAAAGTCGTTGAGGATGGGCACTGACAAGGGACTAGTTCAACTTTGCGGTAAGCCCATGTTCCTACATGTTCTTGAAACCTGCGAGGAGATTTTTTCTGAAATATTCGTAGTACTTGGCTCCAACTTTAACAAATCCTACGAAGAACTAATAGGAGACAGGGCACACATTCTAATTGATATACTTCTGGAAATCTCCAGCCCCCTTAATGGAGCCTACACTGCTTTTAACAACTGCAACAATAAATACCTCTACCTACTCTCCTGCGATATGCCGCTGGTAAATTCTGAAGTGCTCAAACTAATGAGGGAGGTAATCACCACAGAAAATGCGGTAATACCAAGATGGCCCAATGGATACATTGAACCACTACACGCAGTTTACCGAACAAAGCCCTCACTGGAAGCCGCAGAAAAAGCCTTATCAGAAAACCGAATGGACATGCTCTCCATGATAAAAAATCTCCGGAGCGTACTTTACCTCTCCACCCTAGTAATTGAACAACTGGATCCCGGGCTGGAAACATTTTTTAATGTCAACACAATTAGCGACCTAAAGAAAGCCGAACAAAAAATCAAAAAACGCACCAAATAAACCAAAAAACACGCCGCACACAAAAAACAATTCAAAAATTTGTTTGTGTTTATCATGAAAAACTTTAGGTTTTTCATCCTTTGTTTAAAACGCTTTAGCGTATGAGTGTTTAGCTTTTGTGATCAAATAATGAATAATAGGGCTCCAAACTCTGAAGGAAGGCTTATTTAGGCTTTTTTGGCGAACTTTTTCCACCCTGTAAAGAGTCCAAAATAGCCCTCCTTTCAGGAAAAGGAAGCATATAACACCAGATCGGCATTGAGGAGCTAAATAAACACCAAAACTTTTTTCCAATCCAAAATAAAACACAGGTTATAGTTTCCCCTTTCACCTACCCCTTTTTAACATAAAATACTCTGCCAAATTTAGACTAAAAAGTGTTCAACTAAATCATTACCCCAATTAGGAGAAAACCGCAAAGAGGCTAACTAGAGCTGAGTGAGGAATCCCACATTCTATGGATATGGAATAAATTCAGAATTTGACAAGAAAAGTGTGGGGACAATTCTGAAAGGACGTGAAAAAAGTAATACGAGAATGTTGACACTTTCCACGGCTGAAGCCGGGAGACTCCTGCTTCTAAGGTTTTCGTCAGCTCTGTTCATTGCCCTTTTTAGGCTTCCACTTCACTCCATATATAGGAGCAGGGGCTGTGCCACCAGCCCGTTAACCTCGCCTACATGGAGGCAAGCTATATTTTTAAGGCTCCAACGGCACCGGCATTTAAACTTATTGACAATTCATTCCACGGTTAAAACCGTAGGCTTTCTTGTCTCTGCGACTTGTAAGCAAGACATATTATTTAGGATTGTTGAAAATTGCTCCCGAATGTACAACGGGGTAAATTATAATCAGGGGAAAATTTCTTTTTTAAGCTGCTTGGAAAAACAATATATACGCTATATAACTTGTTGCATATGGTATTATGATTATTTAAAGGCGTATCTTTCAAAAAGATCGGTACAATTTCATTTTCAGGTATGGGTAGTGTGTGTAATGGAAGATTTTCTTAAAACCTTAAGGGATCCAAAATTTGCCAGCAAGATATCTGAAACCATAAAGAGCCTGGCTCCAGATAGAAGGGTGAAGTTTGTTCACATATGCGGGACAGTCTAGAAAACTTTTCTGGACCCCGAAACATGAACAAACCATAAGCAAGCATGGTTTGAGAGCCCTTCTTCCAAACAATGTAGAGGTGATAGCGGGGCCGGGGTGTCCAGTCTGCGTTACACCATCTATGGTTCTTGATGAAGCAATCGAGCTTGCACGAAAAGGGGTGATTATTACTGCTTTTGGCGACCTTATGATGGTTCCCGCAACTGAGACTTCCCTCTACGGTTTAAAGGCGGAGGGAGCTGACGTAAGGATCGTGTATGGACCGCATGATGCTGTAGAAATCGCTGAGAGGAACCCTGATAGGGATGTGGTCTTCTGCGCGGTGGGATTCGAAACTACTGCCCCTGGGGTAGCCTCCGAGATACTAAGAGGCGTTCCCAAAAATTTCAGCATCATAAGTGCACATAGACTCATTCCACCAGCAATGGAGCTCCTTATGGGGGTGGGCGACCTCCAAATAGATGGATTCATCTGTCCAGGGCACGTGGCAACCATAATTGGGATGAAACCCTTCAGACGTTTCTCCGAAGCCTACCGTATGCCGACCATCGTATCCGGCTTCGAGCCAAACGATGTTCTCCTTTCCCTAGCAATGCTCCTTAAACAGTTAAAGGACAGGGAGCCTAGGTGCGAAAATGAGTATATCCGAACAGTGAAGGAGGAGGGCAACATCAGAGCTCAAAAGATAATCGAAGAAGTTTTTGATGTTACTAATGCTCACTGGAGGGGAATAGGGCGGGTACCCGAATCAGGCTACGTGCTCAAAGAAGAATTCGAAGAATATGATGCAGAAAAAAGGTATGGACTTCAGATAAAAAAATCTGTAGACATCCACCCCGGTTGCAACTGCCACCTAGTTATGATTGGAAAAATATACCCACCAGAATGCAAACTATTCGGAACAGTGTGCAGACCAGAAAAACCATATGGACCATGCATGGTTTCAAGCGAAGGAACATGCAGAATCTACTACAAGTACGGAGCCGCCCTCAAATAATAATCTCTAAACCTAAATTTCCATATTAAACTTAATGTTTTTTGACTCTATCACGAAGTTTGGTGGTAACATTAACTCTCTGAAAAAGTCGGGGCTTTATCTACACTTCGCAAGAAGACCCCCTTCCGAAAGGGAGGGGATGAATTGCGGTTGAACTTAAATGACTCTTACAATCTAAAAAGTTTTTGGGATGTTCCCTTGCAGAAAATACGACAGAGACCTGAATGCGTGTGTAAAAATATAGCCCATAGGGTAATGAGCTCTATGGGATGGGAGGCCGTGAGCCCCCGAACCAGCAGATGAGGAGATGGGCGTAAAGCCTACTCTAAACGCTGGAAGCCCCGTCCGTTAGGGCGAGGTGGTTCACTGCAAACAATTTCTTTAAATTCCTCTCTCCAATACTTGCT
>JAHQXB010000094.1 GCA_029856435.1 Candidatus Jordarchaeia archaeon | reverse complement strand
GGTTTCTATGTGCACTTTCAGCCTTGCGGACTCCAACTGCACCTAGAATAACCCGCCTACCCTTGTAGTTGCGAATGGGGAATATTTTTAGATATTTTCGGCACCATAAACGCTTTATGGTGGGGAAACCCGCCGCCAACACATAATCATAAAAGCTAATTTTGGGGCTAATTATTTTCAGTGGAACATTAAAGTTTTCACAAACTTTTACCACATACTCCCGCTCCCCAGGAAAAGCAATCCCAGTATCAACGTAAACAACATTGAATTTATCCCACGCCCTAGAAGCAAGGTGAAGAACACAAAGACTATCCTTACCCCCGCTGAAAAACACAGCTTTTTCATGGCAAACATAATTGTCAAATTGCCTTAAGAGTTCTAAAGATTGCTTTTCCCAAAACAATTTTTAACCACCTAGAAGCCAAATTTACTCCCCTTCTTCTTGATACTTCTCTGCATCTTGCCACGCCGCTACAATTTTCATTATGCCTACTGCTGCATCCACATAATCTTCATCCCAAAGCCACTCTGCTAAAACGCAAAGCTTCTCAATATCCTCTAAATTTAACCTTTTCAACTTCTCAATCCACTCTTTTCCACTCATTTCTTACTCACCTCCTTTTTTTCCTTTTTTTAAAAACTTTTACCTATAATTCACCCCCCTTTCGGAAGGGATCTTCTTGCGAAGTATAGATAAAGGTTTCAAAGTGATTATCCCAGTGGAAAATCGTGTGATGAATATTAGGGGTGAATAACTCCATAATTTTATCAACTATGTTTGATTCCGACTCTGTTTTAAATCGCTTCTTAAAAAGATTGCTATGAATCTTCATATCCTCATAGAATTGGTGAATAATATGGGCAAAGCGACAAGTACAGTAGATATTATCGGAACGCTTCTGAAAAATAAGTATATAACTGATTTCCCGTTTTTCAGCAGCATAGGGTGATTGGGAAGGATTCCAAACATACCATTTATGTTTAGTCCAGTAACTCTTCCCATTAGAAACAACATAGTAGCCTTGTTCAAGAAAGGGATTGGGGCATTCAATATATCCACGTTTAGCAACTCTCTGAAGTTCCCTACATGCTTTTCGCGGCTCATCCACATGTTCAAGAACATGATTGCAAATTACGTAATCAATACTTTTATCTCTGAAGGGAAGCGCTTCCACTGTAGCATTAATAAGGGGGCGTTCATCTCTTTTCAGCATCTCGAAGCTCCGATGGGAACTATCCTTAAGATAAAGATCTAACAGTACTGTTGCTTTAGGATTAGGATTGCTCCCAGAACCCACATCAAGAACAATATCCCCTGGTCTGATATCTAATGTATCAGGATTCATTTATAAACCTCTAGAAGATTAATCATTTCCCCCTCATTTCCCTCTGTTTGCCAAGTACCGTGACCCCAATACTCTTGAACATGTATGTCTTCTCCATTTCCGGCGATATCGCCCCAATCCGAGTGGGAGATATTTTTGAGTAGGATTTCATTTCTGTTTTTAACCGCGTTCTCATACTCCTTCCACCGGTTATCCGTCCACTGATGCAGCCCATTTATGTGAACTACTAGGAAGTCTGGATTGAAGGGAAGAGTGTAACAGTTTAACCCAAGTCGGAACAGGCGTTTTTGCCACATTACTCCCTCGAAGTTGATATCTCTTTCTCTTAGGGAATCATCCATTGCTTCAAGAACAGTTTCGGCTTCTGTTAGGAAGAAGCGGGTGCTAACCCATTGTATGCTCTGTTTTCTGGGTTCAAACCTTTTTTTTATGGGATTATAATGATTATAGGGCATAGTGTGTGAAATGGCGCCGATGTTACGGTAGCGGGACTCAATTATTCGAATGAAGTGGGGGAGCCAGTCGCCGTAACCGTTACGGTAGAAGAACATATCACCATCGAAGTGGATTACCCAAGGGCTTTCAATATGGCGGAAGGCTTGGAGGAAAATGTAGTTAATATTATGTGGCATATGGTTGCTTACCGGCTCAGGGATCGTCAGTTTGTTTATTACACCGTTCTCCAGCAGATTTTTGAAGTGATTATAGTTTTCTGGGGAGGGGCGATCAAACTGAACTATGACATTTACGGGATAATTGATGAATTGAAGTACCAGGGGGATAATTTGGCGATTGTAAAAAATGTGTCCGAAGCTCCTATCCCAAAGGGTTAGAATGAGATCAACCTTATACATAGAGTATCCCTATTCCGTGGGCGCGGGTTATTCTCTCCTTTTGACCAACCGCCTCCTCCTCGAATACTTTCCTCACCCACTGTGTTCCATAATCATGGAAGGCGATTGCTCCCCCGTGCCTCACGTACCGTAGATAGTTGTGATAATCATTGGTTACTTCATAATACTCATGGTGTCCATCTATATAGAGAAAATCGGCGCTCCGACCATATTTGTTTAATACGTCTCCTACACGGCTGACCGTGTAGAAATCAGTGGAGTTCCCGTAAACCATGTATACTTTAATATTTCTCTCGCTTGGAATCAGTTTAATAGAGTTGTAAATGGGATTATCACCCTTATCCCAGAGGGAGGGGGTGTTTATATCGATGTCTACTCCGATTAATAAGCCCTTAGTGGAGGGGAGTAACTGCTCCCATATTTTGAAGGTCCCGCCTCCAGATACTCCGATTTCAATCACAGTCTCAAAAGGTTTTACCTGTTCAAGTTTCTGTATAAGCCACCATAATTCTTCTTCGTCTGCTATTGGCGTATACTTTTCGAAGATTTCATGTAGTTTCTGTCTATCCATTAGAAACCCTCACTTAGAAAGATTATTCCACATTCTCTTATACATTGTAAAACTTTAAACCGTGGATTAGCTTCAACAAATTCTCTTACTGCTATATATTCATCGCCCATCGGATTTGATGACGCATATAAATCTGGTATATCGTGGCAAGCGATAATACCGCCTTTCCGTAGATATGGTATTATCCGTGTAGTCCACCATTTACCAAACTCGTAATTATGATAGCCATCCATGAAAATAAAATCTGCACCATTAGTGGCTTGCAATGTTCTCTCCATAGTATTTTTTTCATGTTCCTGTAAATCTTCATATCTTTTACCGATAGTCATACCGTAAGCGCATCTTAAACTAGGAGTGCAATCACCCTCAATAAAAGTAGCAATATCACTAAATTGACTGGTAATCTCACGAGCATGATGAATACTAGGTTGAATCTCAAAACCGTAGAAAACACCAAAACCATTTCTACGTAAAGCGTGAAGTTGCCATAATGCACTGTATCCATGTGCACTTCCAGCTTCCATGACGATTTCTGGTTTAAAATGGCGAATCATAGCGTAAAGAAGGCTTCCCTCTAAACGATTTATACCAACCCAGTATCCCTTATTACGCATATAACTAGTGATTGATTCTAATTCTTGCTCCCATAATTCTTTTACTTCAGCCTCGTAGCTATTGAGCAGATTTAAAATAAAGTTATTTGTTACCATGTCTCTCCCTCAATTACTTGTTTGTAAACACGTAGATAATCTTCTGTCATTCTACGAGCACTCCACCTTGTAACTGCATCATAGCGGCAATCACGGGGATTAATCTCCTCAATTCTTTTACAAGCATTAATGAAATCATTGTAACTGTAGCAGAGGAAACCAGTTTTACCGTGATCTATAACCTCTGGAGGAGCCCCATTTGTTCCCCCTGCAATCACGGGGGTTCCGCATGATAAGGCTTCAATCATTACGAGCCCAAAGGCCTCTGACCAGTGTTGGGGGAAAAGTAGAGCTTTAGCTCGCTGCAAGTACCAGACCGCATCTTCATTATACTTGGGACCCACATACTCTACATTGGGGAGCCCCTCACACATTTTCTTTATTTGCTTCACATATTCAGGTTCACAGTACAATTTATCCTCACCAACAACTTTAAGTTCAAACCCTAATTCCTTAGCTAGTTGAATCGCAATGTGGGGACCTTTACCATGCACTATTCTTGAAAAGTACAAAAACCATTCCTCTTTACTTTCATGGTAGGCATAGAAATCAGTATCCGTTCCGTAATGTATTACCTTGAAGGAGGGAAATCCCATTCCTACTCCTTGACTGCGACTGATACATATTACGTTTCTGGGTGGCTTGTATGGTCCCTGAACAGTGTAAATTGCGTGATTGCAATTAAAGAAGGTTTGAGAATTAACATCTAATACATCGAAATTATCCACATCTATTTCGACAGCGTTGCCATGCCACTCTGTCCATTTCCCATTTACGGGTTTATAGGGACCTGCACTGAAAAGATGGGGAGTGTAACCCATTCGGTCCAATTCTCTTGCACGGTAGAAGACTGTTTTCTCACTACCCCCATTACTCAACTACAGAAGGGGGAGGTGTAGTTTTAGAGCGGGGGAGGAAGAATTGCTGCGCATAATACTGCTATCTTCATTTATTTTCACCCTTCAAGGTTGATTGTTTCAATATTTGGGGTAGTGTTTCCCTTTTTATTTTTCCTAAGTTTATAAGTGTTAGATAGGTTTGAAAGCCATTAGAATCCACTTCACGTTTAAGAATATCCCAGTATTGTTGAGCTATATAAACTGCAACAGGTATATTTTCTGGATTCTTCAGTTTCTCTTCTAATTCTTCCAGATTAGTTTTTTCACCCCAGAAATATTCGATTTCACAGCGGCTAGGCTCCCGCCCCAGAACTCTACGATATAATTCACGTAGCTTCATAGTGAACTCAGATAATCCACCTTTAATGATAACTGGGGGTTGCCTATGCCAGTGGGTTACCTTAACCTCCTCCTTTTCTGGCTTTTCTTCTGAGTGAAGATAATCAAAGTAATAGTGATAGACGTCTCTCAGTTCACTATGCCAAGTTTCACTATCAAGTTTACCGTAACGGAGAATCCATTCCTTCAATCGGCGATCAATATTTCCCTTCTGCAGATATGCATTGAATTGTTTCCAGTTTTCTATTCCAATAGCTGAACAGATTGCCCGTAGTTCAACCCAGTAGGGATTCCGCTCCATAAGATTATCACCGCATCCTGCACAGAAACAGTTACGTGTTCCATTCCTCCAGATCATCCATTCAGTTTTGATATGGCGGTAGAAATAGGTGGGGGGGAGTCTTAGTACTTTCCAAGGATGTTGAGATGCGGGTTTAAGGGTTTCATGAATCTGGCCCTCATAGTGGACGCCTTTATGATACTTGAAGATTAGGTTTTTGTAGAAATCGCCGGGGATTTCTTCTTGTGAGCCGTCTTTTTTAAGCCAGACATCGTGAACGTTGATTTGAAGCATATTGCAACCTTTATCTTCAGCTTCCTTGATGAGTTTTCCTATATCTCGGCAAAATTCGTAATTGAATTGTTCATCTGGATCAGATACTATTGCCCAATCACCGTCTTCAAGTTTTTCTAAATAGTGGTTTCTCTGTATTGAAGTGCTGTCCATCCATGGATAAGTGTAGACTTCACAGTTCATTTTTTTAAGCCATTCACGGGTTTCCACTGGTAGAGTTCCATCCTCAATAATAACTATTCTGTCAACATAAGGATGAATATTCTGAATGCAGATACGGGTGTTTTCTGCATCTTCATTATAGGTTACCTGACAGAATACTTTCATTTGCCTACCCCTTCATTTTTTAATATTCCCACCTTAATGTTAGGATTTAACTCGCCTGAGATGTTTGATTCTCTGCTCTTGATGTTTGGGTTTCAGCTGTTTTTGAGCCGAAATAGTAGCCTATAATGGCGCTTTCTACACTAATGAATGCGCCTGTAACTGTGGATGCCTGTTGTGGGAAGTATACTAGTATTATAAAAACAAATGCGATGAATGCTAGGCTGAGTATAACGGCAAGTATAGCTCGTACTTCTGCTTTTGATAAACCATCTGTTAGCCAACTCACTTTTATTCCTCCTTTTGTAATTTTTAACAGAATATTGTTATTTCTTGTTATTTATTAACAATAAAGCTTAATATAAAGATTTGGGTTTTTCTTTTTTAAGAAAAAAAGGCTGAGGTGATTTTTTTGATGGGTATTCGCCCAATATGGGAAAAATTCCTTCAACCCAACTTTCTCTTTGCACTTGAGTTCAGAGATGGCTTCGTTTTTGGCCGCATTATTCGGAGGCGTCTCTGTATCTATAAGCCGTGGCCACTAATTGACAGTGATGGAACAGCTGTAACTATTTCTGCAGGAAGCCACCAGGCTGAGTTGAGATTCCGTGATCCACGAAACACTGAGGACGATATTCTCTATTTAGAGAGTAGTACTGATTCAGGTTACGCATGGATTCTGCATGGTTCAATTGGAATTAAACCTGAGCAGATTCTAATGTATCCCCGCTTCCCCGAAACACAGGATACACCTGGCAAGTTTCCCAATATTGACCCCATAAGACCGGCTAGTGGAGATAGAACAAGTTATGTGAACTCATTATACTCGCCTTATGATATGCCAACAGACTTTGTAGAATATATTATTCCACCTAATATGCATTTGGGAGCTGAATACTATAATACGGACTCAAATCTGAGTCTGCGTCCAGTGATGCACCTGTTATTCTCAGTGTATTGGTTCCAGATTCTTACACCTTCAACTCATAGAAGTTTAATTGGAAAAATTGCTAACCGTGAAGTTCCAGCAGCATTTTTAACGGTTGGCTGGGGAAATAGACCAGTGGAGATGGGTGGAATTTTAAGGAGTGACTGGAAAGTTGAACCAATAAGTTTAGATGATGCAGCGGCGCTTGGAGGTAGATGAAATGAATGTGATTGATAAATCGATTATTCGGAACAGGCTGCAAACCGATGAGGTTTGGATAACATCGGATAGAACAGAGCTGTTTTCAGTGGATACAGATAAGATACGATATGTGGTGGGAATCTTTATTAACGGCGACTTAGCGGGAACTAGAAATGTAGTGATTGAGAAAAGGAGGGGCGCCACCTATACGGGTAAGTTTCAGGTAAATGTGGCTCCAGCGGGGCATGAACAGTTGCCGAAGGGAGGATACAGTATAGAGGATCCCCTTATGATTATTGAGGGAGGTTCAACATTATACGCTCATAATGATGCTCCAGCGGGAAGCAGTCAAGCGGTGACAGTGGTTTACTGGGATGACAAGGTGATTTAGGGGGGATTATTTTGATTTTTGAATTGCTCCCCTTTCTTGAAGGCTGGC
>JAHQXB010000036.1 GCA_029856435.1 Candidatus Jordarchaeia archaeon | reverse complement strand
CTGTCCTCCTCTTGCTGTTGTCCGCCGCAAAGGATCACCGCGTGGAGCCGGTCCCTCTTCAATCTGTTCTTCTCGTTCTTCCAGAGTTCACGCAACAACTTCACATCAACATCACGGGTAACTTTCACTAGGATCATCACAAACACCACAATAACATAGATCACTACTGTTATAAAAGTTTACTGAAGTACTATAGACTTTCTCTTAAAGAAATTCCTTTATGTACCTTTGCTGTAATTATTATTGTGATGTTTGTTGTGTGTTAGTGGTGGTTTTGGTGGTTAGACCTATGGAGAGAGAAAGCCCCGTGGCACGGAACTGCCTCACGTGCTCTCTGAGAACGGAACCTGATTGCACGCTAACCAGCAGCCAAGAGGCAACGAAATCCTCAAACACCACCTTCTTGGAATCCGGTTTAACCCTAGTTCCTCCGTGGCTTCAGCAGCTACTCCATGAAGCCACTTCAACAGTCCCTTAACAGTCTTCTTACCAAACGCAACCATCGAGTACATATGATCCTTATCTATATGGAACAGTTAAAACATCTTTCGAACAGCATTGCCCACCGGGACCTCCTCGTGGCCACCCTCATGTGTCACACAACTAAGGAGACTAGGAGCTTTGAGAACAGCGTGGAGGGAATAGAGTGTTTAAAGGCGTGGCTCAGGGAGCAGGGGTGTGAACATGTGGCTATGGAATCCTCGGGGATGTACTGGGTCTCCTTGTACTCAGCCCTTGAGGTGTATGGATTCCGGGCGGTGCTGGCGAATGCCTACAAGGTTAAGAATACACCGGGCCGGATAACCGATGCCCGGAGTTCGGAGTGGCTGGCCCAGCTTCTGAGAAGCGGACTGGTTAAATCCAGCTATGTTCCGGAGAGGAGAATCCGGGACTTGAGGGAGCTGACTCGGCTCCGAGTTAGGTTCGTCCAAACCAGAGCCGCTTTCAAGAACCGGTGCCACAAGGTTCTGAGAAGGGTGAACGTAAGGCTGGGCTCCAAACTCAGCGACATCTTCGGAAAGGCCGGCATAGAGATCCTTGAGGGCTCATGAATGGAAGGGCTATAAAAGAAATAGTGGAGCAGAGCAAGAGCAAATGGCTTAAAGAGAAGGGGGGAAGAGATCGTTGAGGTGGTGAAGGGGGACTTAAGCCAGGCGGACATGTTTGTTTTGGAGGAGTGCGTGAACATGGTGAAATACCTGGACCAGATGATCTGCAGGGTGGATGAGAGAATCCGGGCGATAGATTCGCAGGATCTTTGCTATGGTTTTTGCCGTTGTGTTCCTAATAATTTATGGTTTTATCGGTGTTTTTCCTCAATTTTTAATATTTCCATCCCATTTAAGTGGTGAGAAACAGTTTTTGAGAAGAGCCAAAAAAGGCCCAAAAACACGAGATTTTGCGAATCTATCGCCGGGAGCTGGTCAACGAGGAAGACGTGAAGCTCATAGCCACGATTCCAGGCGTGGGCGAGGTGGCGGCCGCGGCGATCCTGGCTGAGATCGGCGACCCGAAGCGTTTTGAGAATGGCAAGAACTTGGCTTCCTGGGCGGGTCTGGCTCCCTCAATTCATCGGTCTGCGGGGAGGAACCTAACCGGGGGTATAAAAGCAGGGCTCCAAATGGCTTAGGCGCACCCTGGTTCAGTAGCCCACGCAGCAAAAAAGGTTAGAAACTCTCAGCTGAGAAGATTCTACCTGCGGGTGGAGGCCAAGAAGGGCAAGAAGACCGCCGTAGTCGCGCTGGCCAGGAAGATTCTCACCATAATCCATCACATCCTCATCAACCGTGAGGAGTATGTGGAGGAGGATCTTGAGAAGAGGTTGAGGCTCAGGGCCCCCAGGCACCCCAGTGGGCTTTCCTTGGAGGAGATGGCTGAGGTCTTGAGGAGCTCCGGCTACTTGGTCAGCCCCCTCTCTGACTGAGCGAAAAGATTTTCTTGGTAAACCCTCATACGCTTACGCGTTTTAGATAAAGGATGAAACCCTAAAGATTTTTCATAGCAAAGAATTATTATCTAAAAACCAAAAGAATTTTTGGACGTGCTCATCTGGAGACCTTGTCGTAAGTATGTAGTTTGTTGACATGGTATGTGTGCAGGGTTAGCTGGTCTTACTCCTTTTTTTAGGCTTACTTAGGAAGCCAAGCCTCCTTTTTTGGAGAGGATCAAACGATTACGCATAGAAGAGAAGCTACATACTTAAGACGAGGTCCCGCTCATCTGAGTAGTAACTTTTTTAAGAAACATTTGGACAATTAATAATTTGTAGGTTATACTTAAGGGATTGAAAGGAGGTGTTTTATTGTTCGTTAAGCTCTTTGAAACCCCTAATCTTAAAAATAAACCAGAATTCAAGATGTTTTTAGATTTGAGTGGGCGTATGGATCTTTCTGATTTCTTGAAAAAAAGGCATAGGAACCAGGAGGGAGCTAAAAAGTTTTTAGAAGATATGGATTTGATACCTGAAGACTATTTAGTACTAGAAACTGTGATTTACACCGACTATTTTTCGAAATTACAATTAACCAGAATTAATTTATTTGTAAATTCCCAAAAAAAATTTTTAACTATAGATGATATTTCAAAATCCTTGGACATAGATGTGGCGGAAGTCAATTATTTTCTGGAATACCTTGTTAAAAATGGTTTAATTTTCGCTTTTCAGGATAATTCCAAATTCTATGGCAAGGAGTGGCGTGGATACATTCTTAACGAGATTATGAAACGCGTATTGAAAAGAGGAAGGGTGTTAAAGGAGGAATTTCTCAAAGGCGTGGCGGAAGATTTTAACGGCCAACCCCTAGAAATAGAAAACCTAGTAAAAACTCTCATAGAAACGGGGGCTATTGAACTCTCAAAGGATGGTCTCTACTATCAGTTTCCGAATTATATTGACAAGAAGAGTGCCGAGATGGCAGAATTACTTCGAGAAAAGAAAAAAGCCTCTATTCAAGAGCTCTCCCAGATTATGAATCTAAACGAGGAAGACTGTTTAAAAGTGGCTAAAGACGGCGCGATTAAATTTGGATTATACATCATAAATGATAATCTCATTCTGAGTGAAGAAGCCAAAGACAATTATATTAAAGAAGCTATAAATAAATTAAAAGAAAAAGGCATCATTAGTTACGAGTCCCTTGTGGAAGAAATAGGATTATCTGATGGCATTATTCGTGAAAGCCTCAAAAAGATGGGTGACACCGTGTTTTTTATCGAGGAGAGTTCCAAAATCTACCATAGAGACTGGTTCGATGGTTTAAAGAAAAAAATATTTCAAATCCTCGAATCTGGGGGAAACTTTAATAAAGATTCACTTTTTGCCAAAGTAGATATGGATAAACAGATTTTTGAAGACCTTCTAAACATTTTAATAAATTCTAACATGGTGATAAAGCTCAGTGATGGTTCACTAATTACCTTGAATCAAATAAGTAGAAAAGTAGAAGACCAACTGGCAAAAGTAATTGAGAGTTCCGAAGGCCTCCCTACGGTTATTAATCACAAAGAGCTCGCTAATAGCTTAGTTCTTCCCGAAAAAAAAGTACTAGAACTCATAGAAAAATATGTTAAAAGCAAAGGTTACGACATAATACTTAATTCAAAAAATAATCTTTCTATAATCGTTTCAGAAACATTTTATGAATATCTCACTGAATTTTTAAAGAAAAATTCTGCTTATTTACCTGCTCTGGCAGAAAGCTTCAAAATACCTGGGAATGGTATTGAACAAATTATCTCTAATCTTGAAAAGTCTGGTAAGATTTCCAGACTAGATGTGGGTGACCCTGAACTCTACGTAGATAAAGATCTGTTTCTGAACAATCCCGAACTCAAAACCATCCTCACTTATCTCAAGGATGGAGTTCCTGTGGAATTAGAAGCTGCTTCTAAAAGATTCCGGGTTCCCGACAAAAAGGTGTTACCCCTACTGGTTAACCTAACAAGAGGGGACGGAATACTCTTGAGACTCTCCGGAGGTAAGATAGTTTCAACTAAACTTAAAGCCACTTGTCAGATATGCGATCATCCAATTACTCTAACCTCAAACTACTATCAGTGTTTACAATGTTTCCGGTTCGAGGATAAAAATTGTTATGAGGCCTCAAAGGCAGTCGGCCTAACCTTATGTCAGTTCTGCCGAGGAGAGCTTAAAGAAATGCCTCTAACCTGTTCAATTTGTAACAGTAAATACTATACTCTTGAGGAATCGCCAAAACTAGCTCGAAATCCCAGTAGGTGTCCATCTTGCAATGTGGATTTAAAAATTGTCAGAACTTTCCAATAAAATTAATATGAACCTGACCACGTGATGGTGCTCGAGAATGTTGTTTAAAGAAACACTCAAATCCGCTAAAAAAATTGATGAAGAAATATCAAAAACCCCCCAGATTGGAAACGAAAAGAAAGATTATCTACTCCTAATGAAGGCTGCTGTAGCCTGCGAAGCCTACATTCTACTTGGCGAGATTGAAAGCGCCGCTTCTTTAGCAGAAAAAGTGGAAGAGAAATGCATAAACGTTATATTCAAAAATAGTCAACCCGTCAAGCTTATGAGTGAACTGCTAAAATCAATTGGAGATGATAGGCGTAAAGAAAAGGTGAACAAAATCCAAAAGGTACTTTCAAAACTTGCGAATCTTGAAGAAGAAATTGAGATTCTATTTGGACAAGATAAAGAATCCTTTAGACAGCAGTGGGAACTACTGGAGTCATACCTCCAAATGATAGTAGAAGCTGCTGAAAGGCCGCAAATCTTTCTCATCCCGCCTGAAGAGATTGAATACAACACGGTTTACGAAAGTAAAATACGACTAGTAACTCCACTTGTAACAACTTCAAAAATTAATAAAATAAGCTTCATCCCCTCAGAAAAAACAGAGAACGTCTTCCCTCCAGTCCTATCATTTCCGCTTCCCAAAATTTTACCACCCGGAGTATACGAAGGAGTAACCTATCTACGCACCGTCAGCGACGGACCAACCAAAATCGGAAGCCTAAACCTAGAATACGAAGCTAAGCCAGGGAAACTTCTTCAAACAAACTCAGACGAACCAATAGTTAAAATCGTAGTTCCTAAACCCAAAATCAGAATAGAATTTGAAAACGTAGAAAAATTGAACAAAATATACGTGGGAAAGCGACTGCAAACAAAACTAAACATAACCAACGAAGGAAAGGGAGCCGCAGAAGAACTGCTCATAAGATTCTCCCTTGAAAATCTGGATATTGAAGATAAAAGATTCTACATATCTAAAATAGATCCAGGTGAGATCTGCTCCTTTCCCATCTCCATAATTTCTAACAGAAGCGGGGAACACCCCATAGAAGCCACCATAGAATACAAAGACCTAACCAAAAAGAAAATCGAAGAAAAAAAAGTACTCTCAACAGTAATAAGCAAAAAGGCAACTATAACCCTCGCCACCCCACAAGAAGAATACTTCAACGATGAGCATATACCTATATTACTAACATTACGGGCAGAGGGCGGAGACCTAACGATAAACGAATTAAAACTATCCACTAATAAGAGTCTCCTAAACATAAGTGAAGATAAAACGCAAAAGATAGAGGAATTACTAATACCGGAAATCAAACTCACAAAAAACGATGAAACAAGAATTAGCTGGAAATTAAAACCAGAAGAACTGGGAAAGCATAGCATCTACGCTAGTGCAAAAATCGAAGACTTCGAAATATACTCAAACACCCTAGAGGTAAATGTGAAAAAACACCTACCCCAAATTGAAGCAAAAATAAAACCACCCGACCAAGTGTTCAGCCACTTCGTTCAAAAACTAACTCTAACCATCAACAATAAAGGAAAAGCACCTGCAAAAAACATAAGAATAAAACTAAAAACACCCGAAGGAATCCAGATACTCGAAGAAATACCCCCAATAAGCATAGAACCCCACAAACAAAAACAGGAAAAAATAACGTTCCTATCAAAAATCTCAGGAAACCACAAAATCAGCGCAACAATATATTACAAAGACGAAGACGGAAACGAATACCAAGAACAAATCCCTGAAACAGAGCTAGACATCTTGGAAAACCTAAAAATAGAGCTTGCAACAGACTACACGAGCTACGAGGAGGGAGAGGAAATAGAAGTCAGAATGCGCGTGGAGGCACCCACCACCAAAACCCTAAAATTGAAGGAATACAAAATAGAAACCACAAAAAACATAGAAATACTGGAGAAACCCGAACTCCCCCAAGAAATAGAAAAACACTATGTATCCTTCAACGTCATAAAACTAGTAGCCAAAAAGTATGGACCAGCAACCATAGGGCCAGTACTGGCACAAACAATAAGCAATGGAACAGTAGTACCCGCACAATCCAACAAAATAGAAATACAGGTGGAGGCCCACAAACCCCGATTCAAATTCGACATAAACACCCCAAAACAAGTGGCAACAAACCAGCCCTTCGACATACAAATAGCCATAACAAACACCGGAAAAGCAGAAGCAAAAGAAGTAATACTCCAAGCAGCCCTGCCCCCAGAACTGGAAATAAGAAGAGGGGTAATAAGAAAAATGTACCCATCCATAAAACCAGCCGAACAGCAACAACTACAAATAACAGTGGCAGCGAAAACCAGGGGGGAAATAACACTCCAGGACATACAATTAACCTACCAAGACCCCCTAGGTGTGAAAAACACCGCAAAACCAAACCCAACAAAAATAACAGCAACATAGTTCAGAGAAAAAGAAAATGAGGTAAAAATTCGATTCTAAAAAAATTGTGAGAAACTATATTAAAACCGCTCCGCAATTAGGACAAGTTTTTGTGTCTCCACTAGCCACGTTACCACAGAAAGGACATTTAACCTCCAGCCTGGCTTGCTTGTCAACCTCTACTTCTCCACTAGTTGCAGGCTCCACTTTTTGTTCGCCCTTCGGCATCGGGAGAGGTTTAAGTTTAGGTACACCCTTAACCATTGGTGCCCTCCTCCACCTGTGAAGCGCAAATGCGGAGCCTACCAGCACAGCTGTGATTAGTAAACCACCTATAAAAGCATTTAACCTCATCTGCCCACCCTGCTGAGAAGAGTAAAACACACCATACAATAAAAGTGACGCGGTGGATATGACCATATTTCCCTCCAAAATATTATTTTGCGAGCTAGAATCTAAAAAGAAACCACGCCCCCAGAAATCTATGACAATATTACTGGTAAGAACATTGTAAGAACTATAGGTCA
>JAHQXB010000160.1 GCA_029856435.1 Candidatus Jordarchaeia archaeon | reverse complement strand
TAAGCAACACCCTCATCAGGAGCGCCTCAGAAATCCGCCACAAACTCACCCACCACATAGACAACGTACTGAAAGGAAACGCGGAAAGCTTGATGAAAGCCACACAAAAACAGTTCCAAACAACTGATACAAAAGCTTACTGAAGCACTATGTATATTATTGGCATAATTAATTTGGTGTCGCATGCTGTGTGTCATTTGTTTTTCGGCTTTTTGTCACAACCCTGAGGCGCCCTTTTCGGTGTTTCTACCCTGCAGAAAAACTCAAAATGGGCTTCAATATGAGGACGCAGGATGCGCCCCAAATATACACCCAAAAGGTGACACTCAGTTAACCGTGCCTATTGTTGCTCTAATCACTTACCTTTTAAAAGGAATATTGCAACTAAAGGGCTGAGATAGTGGGCTTCGTTTTAATTTACTCATGTATTACTCGCTTTTTTTAACGGAAAAATCGTATTAAACTCAGCTGAACTCTAAATTATTAAGCTTATTTATACTGAATGAATTTTGGCGCTTTTTTCTCCATTAAGCACACTGCACGAAGTCTACTTAAGATGGAAAATATTGCGGCCACGCGAAAATTTTATATAGCTCAAAAAAAATGGAGTAAACTATCTAAAAAATTTTAGTAATTATAAGTGAAAATAATACAACACTACCCTTAATTAAACTTCCCCGTTTCAAAAGTTTGGACTTTAAATAATTAAAAATAATATTATTGAGAGACCAAATTAATTAGACCCTAAAAAATCAATTAATTGCGGGTTCCAACGGTCAAATGAGCACATTGGCAACAGCTTCGCTGGATTCTTATAAAAAATCTAAGGCTACCCCTTATTAAATGTTCAAAATTAGATATAGAGGGCGTAAACAAAATGCGTGTAAAAAAGCTATTAGTATTTACACAAATGAATTGCCCTAACTGTCCAACAATGAAAAAGATTACCTTAGAAGTGGGCAAAAAGCTAAACATACCCGTAGAATTGGTAGATATCACAAATAGTGTACCAGAATCTTTAGAATTCGATTTACTACAAAATCAAATTTACATTTCATCAACTCCTTCCGTAGTATTGGTAAACGAAGATGGGTCAATTAGGGAATTAGTGTTGGGAGAAATCATCTATCATGAAGAATTAGAGAGGCGAATATTTAACCAAGAGTGATTGCTATGTCTAACTCTAGTCATTCATCAAAAAAGAGAGAAGAGCTCCCTTTGGTACCCGAAAACAATGAAGACTTTATTCACTCCTTACTACCCCCAGTGAGGACTTCGAGGGGAGCAATCGAGAACTTTGATGTTTCTAAAATAATTAAAAGTCTTGTTAAAGAAACAGGAATCGAAAAAGAGAAGGCTGCTGAGGTAGCAAAAAGAATCGTACAACGAATCATATCCTCTAATATCCAATGGCTTTCAAGTCCCATGATACGCGAAATGGCCTGCTCAGTACTAGCAGAAATGGGTATGGTTGAGGAAAGAAGGCGGTATACCAGAATCGGTGTGCCGATTTATGACCTAAACGAGATGATTGTTAATCCACTCAAGCATACTTGGAATGCAAACTTACAGATAAATCCCGAAACTATTGCTAAAATAGTTTATGACAAAGTTATGTCCGAACACACTTACCTAACACTACCCGGATATTTAGAAGTTGAGGTTCCCTCTGGGAAAACCTTAAGATTCACAACCAACATAGCCGACGCTCATTTAATGGGTGATAACTATCACAAAGATAGGGAATACACCAGCATAAGAGATTACTGCGCATCATGGGATCCCAGACTATTTATGGTTTTAGGATTAGAGCCAGATGGGCTACAGGGCGCTCACTCTTCGAGCGCTGGGCCTGCCAAGCACCTAATAGTTTTTACAAATCATGCTGCGATATGGCTTGCCTCGTGGCAAAGTAACATGTCTGGAGGTCAAGGGTTTCACAATTGGATGGAAGCAATTGCTTGGTACCTAAAAGAATTAAAACAAGAAGAACTCACAAGGGCAGCACAAAACTTAGTATCCAGTATGAACCCTGCTACTTTAAATCTTAATGAAGATTTATACACAAAATTCAGCCAGATTCCCAGGGAGATAATAGATTCCATAGTGGCTTACACTATGAGAGTTTTTTATGAGCGTGAAGTGGAACAAGCTTGCCAACACACACCTTTTATCGCTACTCAGCAGTATGTTGCCCGTGGCGGCCAAGTGCCCTTCACTTCCATTGATATTGGTCCTGGCATAAAAAAGGAATTTTTGGATGAGCCAGTAATCATGCCTGGCGGCAAAGTTAGTGAACGCTATGTTTATGGAGATTTTGTCGAGGAAGTTAAAAAATACTTTATAACTCTGATGAAAACAATGTATAACGGCGATAGGCACGGTAAACTTTTCAATTACCCAAAGATTAACATAGAACTTCGCGAGGAATGGATGAAGCCTGAGTTTGAGGAGGCCTATATCTGGGCTGCAAAGTTAACCGCTAAGTATGGTCTTCCATATTTTGTAAACTACCTCAATTGGAGAAGAAAAATCGTTGGCGGGTGCGTATCCTGTTGTTCCCATACTTGGGCAGCAGACACTCCAGAACAAAAGGAGGAGTACCTCACAGGAAATGCAGTGTTCGGCGCGATTCAAATGGATACTCCCAATCCTGTTGCTAGTGCTGCCAGAACCTTTAAACAGGATGAAAGTAAATTTTTCGAGGACTTTACACAAATAATAAATAATGTGACTATACCAAGCCTTCTAAACCGATATAGCATAATTAAAAGAATTAAAAAACTTGGGCTAGCTCCACTATACAATGTTAAGCGTCCAAATGGAAAAGATATGATTATTCCTGAAGAGCGGAAGCTTCTTATAGGAACCATTGGTTTCGCTGAAATGACCGAAATAGTGGTCGGTTACCCCCTCTGGCATGAAGAGGGGTTGAAATTTGCATTAAAGGTTATAAAAACAATGCAGGCACTGGCTGATGAGTGGTCAGAGGAAACTGGGCTCTCGATACAGATAACTAGGACACCTGCTGAGTCGGCTGCTGGTAGACTTGCTAAAATAATGTATGAGCGGTATCCTGAAATTCGACCGTTTCTTAGAGGTAGTTATCCAAATGTTTATCTAACGAACTCGGTTCATCAGCCAGTAGACGCAGATATACCGTTATCTGAAAGAATAAAGAAGGAAGCGATGTTTGCTCCACTCCTTGGAGGAGGTTTCCTTCAGCATATTTTCTTGGACGATGCCTATCCGGATCCTGAAGCTTTATGGAAATTCATTCAAAAAATAGCCAGAAACACTCTTACTGCCTATTTTGATTTCACAGTGGATATGTGGACTTGTAGCAGTTGCCACAGTCAAGGTCGAATGGATTGGAAACAGAACCAGTTCAATTCCATAGAGGAACTCTTAGACTTTAAATGCCCGAAGTGTGGGAGCCCAAATGCCGAAATTCTTTCAAGAATAACGGGATACCTGCAGGGGCTGAAAGGAACTTGGAATGATCCCAAAAAGCAAGAATTTCTAGAACGCAGAAGGTATAATCTAAATATTTAGATTCCTTCTCTTATTTCAACTTTAAAAAACCTTTCATAAAATTTAGTAAACCCACTTTTCCCTTTTTCTGTGTTTAAAAGGCTTATTTTTTGGTATTATTGTTGAACGGCTCAGGTTTCGCTTCTATTCCCAACCTCGCCTTAATTTCTTCCGCCAGTCTGGATGCTTCACCCGGACGAGCGTTGTCAGTTATTACTAATTTCGGTTTACACTCATCCACATACTTAATTAGTTGGTTAAAATCTGCATGTCCACTGAATGAAAAAATATATTCTCTTGATGAAACTTTTTTGTATGGTGTTCCAAATTGCCACCCTGTTAGATGTACGAAAACGGAATCCTCAGATATTTTAGGCCTTGATGATGGATGGTAAAACCCGATGTGCTGTTGCGATTTAGTTATCCTCTTCCCTAATTCGCTAGTTGAGGAGTAGAACTCGCCTAGACGAATACCGTATTTTTCATAAATCTTTGAAATCAAGTAAACTTTCGGTGGGTTAATGAAGGGTACTTCAATTTTCTTCTTGTGAAGTAAACTCATCACTTCTTGGAGCTTTCCATAAAATCCCAAGATGATAATTGAGTTATTATTCTCTAACTCTTCACGAACAATATTAATTAATTCACGTCTAATAGTACTGAGGGAAGGTCGAATACAAGAGGGGTGACCGTATGTGGCATCTAAAACTAGAACGTCACATTCTAATGCCTGTATTTTCTCATAAACAAAATCGCTACTATAAAGGTACCTTTCCCCATTCTCTGTTTCTACTAAGACTTGTGCTGCCCCAAGAATATGCCCAGAAGGATATAGAGTAATAGTGTTCTTCTCGTAATTGAAGGGGGTTCCATAGAGGGGGGTAATCATTTGTAATGGATACAGTCCCTCCATAACTTCAAGTAAATCCTTAGTGGCAGGAGTTGAGCAGATTAAATCACATTCTCTAATACTCTTTTCTAATCCCTGAAGGTGATCTGAATGTACATGAGTTATAACTCTTATCTTACTGCCGGGAACATGCCCGTCGCAAGTAACTTTATCCAGAATAATGGCGCCTGAGTTTGTAATGCTCACTCCCATAAAATCAACCTACTGTTTAGAGCTATACCGGCTCTGTCTTGGATGCGATTGGAATTTAAAAATTGTTAATTCCTATGACCATACTATGAAATCAAGATTTTAGTGTTTATCGTTTAAATTTACTGGTATAATATTTATGTAAGTTTTTGGAAATAATTTCTGGTGTTCGAAGTGCAAAAAAGGCCGTTCAATGAGGCAATTTCCAGAAAAGATTTTATTGAAGCATATAGGATAGCAAAATACGTTTTGGAAGATGAGAAAAAAGCTTGTGATCTTTACATAGCTGCTTTGGGTTCTATTGGAAACTTGATACAAACTGGTGTGAACTTAAAAGAGAGGGGCGATTATGAGGAGGCGGCTAAACTTTTTTTGCGCTGTGCTGAATTTTTTGAAGGGGAGAAAGATTACGGTAGAGCAAGCGGGTTTTTTATAGAAGTTGGTGATTGCTTCTCAGCAAAAAATAATGCGAACAAGGCGCGAGACAGTTTTGTACGCGGATACGAACTTGCCATCCTTGACTGGAAAAATTTTAATCTTGCTAAAATAATCGCTTCTCTAAGTGTGTTGCTCTTTGTCCTAACTTCTTTAATTAATGAAGATAGGATAGGAGCAAAAAAGATCTTTAACCTAGTAAGATCTTCTTTAGAAGAGAAAGAGCGTCGAAAGTTGCGTAGGCAGGACTATTACTGGTTGGCTAAACAGATTTACACCTCTATTCTCAAAGAAAGTAAACTAGACTGGGTGAATCTTAAAAATATGCAGGCAAGATACGAGAAAACCGATTTTTTAACTCTGATGCAGGATCTATCCAAATCATATTATACAGTAAATAAGTTTCTAGAGAAATTTCAAAAATGAACATAGTAAATAGTCTTACTAATGCAAAATATTAATCAATATTGATTGGTAACCCTGCTGGATTTTAAAAATCAATATTTTACAAGACTAACTATCGAGGCGTGGCTAAATTTGGAAGAAGATAAAAAGCCCATTTTTGAAGTCGCCAAACATGATGGCCCGGGTAGAATTGGAAGAATAGAGTTAATAGATAAAAAAATTCTAACACCCTCAATTATCCATGCTAAATACCCTCATATAAATTATGTTTCTGAAGAAATGTTAATTTTTAATATTCTCCCTGACTCTTTAAAAGAAAACAGTTATGCGAATGTTTTTATGACAAACACGGCCAATCCTCTCATTTATGACAACTTAGATCAATGTTTGGAAGATCAATTAAAATTACAGCCAAAGATTTTAACAGTTCCATGTGGCCTTTTTTTAGAACTGGAACGGGAAAATACTAGAAAATTTTTCGATAATCTATTTAAGAATTCTGTCTATTTCAAAGAAAGAGCTGAAAAAAGGTATCTCGCGGTTCCAATGTTCTATTCAAGGTATTTCGATCTGTGTGAAAAGCACATAGATGATCTCTCTCAACTAGGTTTTGACGTTTATATTTTGAAGAATATATGCGATGTTATAGGGAATCCCCGTGAGTTGGTTGAATTTATCATAAAGGTCAGGGGAAAAATTTCGCCCAACTCTTTAGTTTATGTTCCGGGTCCAATTCATCCCGCATATTATTCTCATCTAGTTTATTTCGGAGTTGATATTTTCGATACAACACTTATGATACAGGAGGCAAGAAGAAATAATTTATTACAAGAAGCTGGGTCAAAAAAGGTTTGGGATCTAGTTGAGCTTCCTTGCAACTGTGAGATATGCTCGACATACACTATTTCTGAATTAAGAGAGATGCATTCAAACGAGCGATTTTATAAATTATTGCAACACAACATTCTTTTTTCAACTTCTGTATTAAAAAAGATTAGGTTAGATATAAGAGAGGGGTTCCTGCGGGAGAGGGTGGAGCTATCATCACATTACTCGCCGGCAATGGCGGCCTCTCTTCGAATTATGGATAACACTCACTATAATTTTCTTGAGGAGTATACTCCAGTTGCTAAAAAGGGATTGGTTTGTTGCATAGGGTCGGAGTCCTATAATAGGCCGGAAATTAAACGATTTAGAATAAGGGTTTCAGAACGATATACTCCCATCATAGGTATCAAAACGGTAGTCATTTTACCTTGTTCTGCAAAAAAGCCCTATTCACTTTCACAATCACATAAAAGGTTTAGGGAAGTTATAAGAAGTGTTGGTAAGGGAATGATACAAGAGGTTATACTTTCGTCCCCTCTTGGACTTGTTCCAAGAGAGCTAGAACAAGTTTATCCCGCTGCGCATTATGATATTCCCGTGACAGGCGATTGGAATTACGAAGAAATAGAAATTGCTTCAAGTTCTCTTTCAAAATATTTGGAAAAGTTAGATAAAGAAACGGTGGTAATAGCACATTTAGATGGAGGGTACCGCAAAGCCTGTTTAAAGGCTTCTGAGATTTCTGGAAAAGATATTATATTCACCGAGGTGAGCGGCAACATAGCTGGAGAAAAAAGCTTGTCTAGTTTAAAAAGAACTCTAGAAGAGTATGCTGACTTGTCAGGCTCTAAAAAGATTGGGACAATAGACTATTTAAGAAAAATCGCTGACTACCAATTCGGGATAGGCGCCGCAGAAAAGTTAATACCTAACGATGCAGATTTTAGGAGAGATAGAATGGGGAATGTGAAAATTTTAGTAGATCAAAGATTAATTACTGTATTTACCCCAATATTTGGTTTACTTAGAATGACTCTAAAAGGCGCCGAAAGGTTAGTTGGTCACGGCTATTGGATAGAATTTGATGGATATATTCTGGAGGGGAAACACCTTTTCGCCCCAGGCGTTAAAGATGCAGACCCACAGATTAGACCGGGAGACTCTGTAATGATCTACAATGTGGAAAAAGAACTAATTGCTGTGGGGATATCTAATATGAGTGGGTTAGAGATGAAACAATGTAAAAAAGGTGTTGCCGTTGAGCTCACCGAGAAAAAGAAGGATTAAAAAATGCTAGGATATAATGATTCTGAATTATCCAATAAGATATTTCAAATCCGTCAAAAAAGTTTAAACAGATACAGAGGGGACTTTATCAGAAGGCCTGTAAAATTCTGGTTGGAAAGGGACAGGTTGTTAAATAAGGTTGGAACATCTCTAGTGGTTATTCTCGCTACAAGGGGCTGCAGCTGGGCTTTATCAGATAAGGGAGGCTGCTCCATGTGCGGGTACATATATGACACGCCTATTACTGTCCCTGATTCCGAATCTTTAATTAAACAATTTGATTTAGCTTATGATGCTTGTCGCTCAGTTGAAGATTCCTTAGCAGTTAAAATTTTCACTTCTGGTAGTTTTTTGGACGAGCTGGAGATCCCTAAAGCTGTAAGGGAAGCTATTTTTAAAAAAATCGCGTCAGATGAACGGGTTGAGGAAGTAATTGTGGAAACAAGACCGCAGTATGTGAATTATGAAATTTTAAGCGAATGCCACGACATACTAAGGGACATCTATTTAGAGATAGGAATTGGCCTTGAAACAAGTAACGATGAAATCAGGAATCATTACATAAACAAAGGTTTCAATCTAAATGAATTTGAGAGAGCTGTTTCAATAGCTAACAAAAGCGGGGTCGGTGTAAAATCATACATACTTATTAAGCCACCATTTCTAAGGGAAAGAGAAGCCATAATAGATTCTATATGGTCTGCTGAGTACTCTTTTAAAATCGGCGTAAATTCTATATCCTTTAATCCCTGCACAGTTCACAGAGGCACTCTAGTGGAATACCTTTGGAATCAGGGTAAGTATAGGCCCCCATGGCTTTGGAGCGTGATTGAAATCCTGAAAATTATCTCTAAGAATCTGACTAAAAACAAAAGACTCATCTGCAGTTTAGTAGGGATAGGAAGTGAAAAGGGCCCGCATAACTGTGGAAAATGTGATAAAAGAATTAAAGACCTTTTAGCTGAATTCACATTAAATCAAAACCCAGAAGTACTGCTAAAGGCTGAATGTGACTGTAAAAATGAGTGGCGTGACTACTGTGAAGATGAATTTATTTGGAACAGAACGCCCAATAAATACAAGTAATATTAAGGAATCTTTTTTCAAAGATAAATGGGTAGACTTATTTTCAAAAATGAGTATCTGATAAATAGATTGGAAACAGAAAAATGTGGAGGATTAAAAGATGAGTCCGATAGTTGTGTTTCAGGAAAAAAAACCAAAGATACACAAAGATGCATATGTGAGCCCACAAGCCACCTTGGTAGGAGATGTTGAAGTAGGAGAATACTCAAACATTTGGCCGGGTAGCGTAATCAGGGGAGACTTTTCAAAAGTGCAAATTGGTGCCTACACTAATATTCAAGACGGATGCGTTATTCACGCCCACTCAGAGGACGCACCAGTCATCTTGGGAAACTTTGTCAGTGTTGGAAGCAATGTGGTGATGCATGGTTGTTACTGTGGAGACGCAGTTACGATAGGTGATGGAGTAATAATATATGAAGGCGTAACCATCGGGGAAGGAGCCTTCGTTGCTCCAGGATCCATTCTGGTACAAAACATGGTCGTACCCCCCCGGTTATCTGTTTCAGGCGCGCCGGCAAAACAAGTCCGAGAATTGTCAAGAGAAGACATAACAAGACAAAAAGAAAGAGCCGAAATCATCGCCAGAGTATTTCACAAACTCCGCAGATGGTTACCTTCAGAGTCAACATTCTAAGCTTCACTCCATATTTTCCAACAATCAGGCAGTTACTCTAAAAGTGATAATCAGCCCCTACATAGATTAGAAGGAACGCATAAGGTCTGATGACTAACTACAGAACTACTAAAATTACTCTTTTTTTCAACAATTATCCTCTAACATAATTTATTAACTCTAACTTTAGTAAGTTAAAAATGTCAGTTCCTATATTTGCTTTTCTACAACTATCCTACTAAGATGCTTTTATTGTTCTAAACCTAAAATACCTATTTAATTTAGTCCTTAATTTTACTTGTGAATATTTTTGTTTCGTCCAAGTGAACCCTACATTAGGCGAATGTTCCATAAATGTCTTTTTTTATTTTCCAAACTCTATATAGATTTTCTCATTAATATTTCCTAAACCTCTTCTTAACCCGGGGTTTATTTAAGGCTTCTTTTCCCAAAAAAGGCGGAAAAAGCCATACTTTCTGGAAGCGAAAAGGAAAAAATTAAATGGAAAGTCTATTTTTTCCCTGAAGGTATTGTGAAACTCAATTAAAACTTGTTCCACAAAGGCCAGTACTACCTTTTCCGGCTTGCCAAACTTAAAAACAAAATATGCAGAAGACAGTTTATATACGTTTTCAAATTATTCCCTAACTGCCTCTTCGTGGAATAATGCCCAAACTATAATTGAAGAGGTGCAGGGGGCAACTACAAAAAAGAGGGTGAATAACCAAATAGAATTAATATTTACTTAATGGAGACCTTGTTGTAAGTATGTGGTTTGTTGACATGGTATGTGTGCAGGGTTAGCCAGTCTTACCATTTTTTAGGCTTATTTGGAAAGAAGCCCTGTAAAGCCCCCTTTTATTTGAGAAGGATCAAACGATTACACATATAAGAGAAGCTACATACTTAAGACGAGGTCCCTACTTTATGACGAGAAAAGTTTTTCTAGTTGATTAACAGCGGATTCGGTCCATATGGTTAGCCTTCCTGGCGTGGTTCCTGGCGCTAATAGTTCTGCATTTAAGTTTTTTACATTTACTATGTCTAAGCCAGGATGATTTCTTGATGCTTTAACTATACCTTGATCTTCATTTATCACTATTAGAACACTTTTGGGCTTCTTGTATTTTCTTCCACGGCTTTTTCCTCTCCCCGGTCTGACCTTCTTGCCATTTTTGGCTCTCAATATGTCCGGCCACACGCCCAATTTGATAAACAGGTTTCTTGTTTCGGAGGTGGTGCTAATGTTCTGTACTTCGTCAGATACTATTAGTGGTAACTCTGGCACCTTTTCGATTAAATGTCCTCTCTTTTTAACTATCTCAGGTTTCGCAGTGGCAGCTATAGCTGAGCAGATTGCTAATTTTCTTTCTTTCTTATTGATTTTCTCTAGATATCTTTTTTCTGGTTTGGGTGGGTGCGCTCTCCTGCCTCCTACCGCCATGGTTACTAGTGCGCCACGCATAGCCGCGGGATACCGTGAACCCTTTACTCTAGGCGTTCTAGAGATACCCAAACCGGGGCCCCGAGATTCAGCAGTTGTTCGTTTACCTGCTTTTTCATTTACTCCGTAGGGTTGAATCCTCGCAGTCATTGAGGACAATACTGCTCTTTTAATGAGATCTGGCCTATATGGTGTGGTGAATACTTCGGGTAGTTTAATGCTGCGTATCGGTTCTCCATTAAGTCCATAAACGTTAACTTTTTTCGCCAATTGAATCGCTTCCTCTAAACTCCTTGTTTGGATTCAATACTTATATAGGAAATTTGGGGTGCTTTTTCGGGTATGTTGATTGGCGGTCTTATCGGATAACGAAGGGTTATCAGCCGCTTAGAGGGTCCAGGTACAGTGCCCTGTATTAGGATATAGTCTCCTCGCACCGGGCCATAACGTATGAATCCACCTTGTGGGGTAACTTCTTCTCCTTTCTCACCGATTTTTAAGATTCTCTTGTTATATTCTGTGCGTTGATGATAGCCCATTTGTCCAGGTCGGGGAACCGTATAAGATACTCTAGCCGGCCGCCATGGACCAATTGCGCCCACTCCTCTTTTTGTTTTTCTGGATTTATGCTGTAGTCTACGAACTCCCCATCTTTTTATTGCTCCTTGAAACCCCTTCCCTTTGGTTATCCCAATAACGTCAACATATTGCCCCTCTTTGAAGATTTCATTGATTCGAATTTGTTTTCCCAAGATTTGTTTTGCATAATTTATTTGTTCCTGTATTGAGCCGCCTCCGATTTTGATTTCTACTATGTCTGGTTTTTTCTTAGGCACACCGGTCATCCGTGGTTGAGTGTGAACTAAGGCTCTAATCTCAGATATTTTTTCTTTTTGTTCTTCGAGGTAATTTAGATTTTTCTCATAACTATAATCCTGCGGGAGGGTAAGATTTCTCCTCAAGTCATTTGACAGTTCTGGTGCCCAAACTTCTGTAAGTGTTTTTAAACCATAGGGAGTTAAACTATAGGCTCTTATTCCGAAAACCACTAGGGGAGGAGTCTCGATTACAGTCGCTGCAAACACCCTTTCTTGTCCAAAATAAGGGCTGTTTGGCTTGTCTTCAACTAGTAAAACATGTGTCATTCCCGCTTTGTATCCTGCAGCGCCAAGCATAGTTGTTGATTTTGCATATTTGGGCCATCTTCTAACGCGTCCTATCGGACTAGACGCTCTTCCTCTAGGTAGATATGCTAAACTTCCTCTTTTTGGCGCATGTGTCTTACGATGCCCCAACTTGTTAACCTCCTGAATTACAAATTTTAGGTGAATAAAATCCTTGCATTAGCATAATATTTTTTATGATTACTCCCAAGATTTCGTCCAACAGGCTACTTCCGTTGTTTTCTTCCAGTCCTGCGTGGAGCTATCAGACCAACCTTTTGGCCTGGAGGCGCGGTTCTAGGAACAGTGGAAGGGCCTCCTACATGTTGGTGACTTCCTCCACCATGTGGATGTGATACCGCATTCATAGCTACGCCACGTACCTTGGGCCATTTCCAGCTTTTTGCTTTTGAAAGATGATATACACTACCTGCTTTTACGAAGGGCTTATCAGTGCGTCCTCCGCCGGCAACCACTCCTATAGTGGCGCAGCAATTGGGATTGAATGCCTTTATTTTGTTTGAGGGAAGTCGGACCATTACCTTATCTTCGCTGTGAGTAAGAATCGTAGCGTAAGTTCCCGAAGAGCGAACAAATTTTCCGCCGTCTCCGGGCACTCCCTCTAAATTGAAGATGGGTACTCCTTCAGGGATTTCGCGAAGGGGAAGGGTATTACCAAGTCCTATGCTAGCTTCTGCTCCGTACTCAATTCTTTGTCCTACGAAGGCGCCTTCAGGTACAAGGATCCATTGCTCCCTATCATCTTCAAATCTTACCCTAGCCAGCGGTGCGCCTCTTCCTGATTCATGTGATAATTCCCTGATTATGCCAGACACTATTTTTCTGTCTTTTTCGGTGGGGTGGTGTTTAACTTCGCCTTTCCTTTTATGACTGGGTGCTCGGAAGTTTGAGCCGCCTCTGCCTCGTCTCTGAACAATTAACCGTCTGCCCATGAGTAGAACCTCCATTGGAAAAGTAAATTTAGGAGTTCAAGCTGGATATTGATTCGATATTTAAAAAGTTTTTGAATTAAGTATTATCTATCTTGACGTATTTAGTCTTATTTGAAGTTGATTGTATAAACCTTTTTGTGTTTCTCTTTAGAACTCTGTTTTTTCCTCAGATTAATTTTTAATTGGACTTATACAGATACCATAAAGGATACATAAAGCTTTTCATAAATCTGCTTTGTTGTATAATTTTACTTTTTTAAATCTATTTCTTAAATTGTTGAAAATCTTTCAAATTAACATTGTAAAATTATAAAAAATACATCAAAATATATAAGGAAATTAAAAAAGCTACATAAGCTCTGCTTCTTAGACAAAGCATTAAAAATGTTTTCATGGCAAACGTACATACGCTTACGCTTTTTAGATAAAGAATGAAAAACCTCAAGTTTTTCATAGCAATTGTTTAACACAGCACATAAATCCAAATTAACCATAGACATAAATGTAAGTTTTAATGTTTTATATTTAAAAGTAAAATGTTGGTATTGTAAAAATTGTTTTTAATTAAAAAATGCATTATTTTTTGAGTGGAGATGCACTAATGACGAACGCCAGTAAAGAGATGCAAGAATATTTTAAGACGATAGAAACTAGTTTTGAAAATTTATACAATATCGTAAGAGAGGCACGTAGCAGGAGATTTGACCCCTCTATTGAGCCTGAGATTTTGACTGCGAAAGATGTTGCCGCAAGAGTTGAAGGATTGATTGGACTTAAGGGCGTAGCAGACCGTATAAGAGAATTAAGCACAAAAATGACTAGAGATGAAGTAGCTTTTAAAATCGCAGAAGAAGTGGTCTATAGGACGATTGGGAATTTCAATAATGACGAAGAAGTTGCAGATAAAGCCATCCGTTTGGCATTAGCTTTATTAACTGAGGGAGTTACCGCAGCCCCCATTGAGGGAATAGCGGATATTAAAATTAAAAGGAATCCTGATAATACTGAATATCTCGCAATCTATTTTGCTGGACCTATTAGATCCGCCGGGGGAACAGAACAAGCAAAGACTGTTCTAGTGGCGGATTTTGTAAGGAGGCTTCTTCACTTAGATAGGTATAAACCTACAGATGACGAAATTGAACGCTTTGTAGAAGAGATTGATTTATATGAACATAGAGTGACTCACCTACAATATCCTTCAACCCCCGATATGATAAGAAGGGTCTTGAAAAATCTTCCAGTCGAGGTAACAGGTGAACCCACCGATACAATAGAAGTTTCAGGGCATCGAAATCTCCCAAGAGTTGAGACAAATCAGTTAAGAGGCGGGGCTATTCTTGTACTAAATGATGGTTTAATTGGCAAAGCTTCAAAAATTAAAAAAATTGTTGATCGTATGGGCTTCGAAGGATGGGAATGGCTGTCAGAGTCTAAAGAGAAAAAAGAGAAGTTGGAAGTGAAGCCTAGCGCAACCTATCTAGCAGACGTTATTGCTGGCAGGCCAGTTTTTGGAGAACCCTCAGCTACTGGTGGTTTTCGGCTCAGATATGGTCGTTCAAGAAACACAGGACTTTCAGCAGTCGGTATTAACCCTGCAACTATGATTGTTTTAGACGAATTCTTAGCTCCGGGGACACATATTCGCACAGAAAGGCCTGGTAAGGGCGCAATAGTTCTACCTGTGGACAGTATTGAAGGGCCCATTGTGAAGACATTGGACGGTTCGGTAGTAAAGATCAATACAATAAAGGAAGCTATGGAAGTTGCTAAAAAAATAGATAAAATTTTGTTTTTAGGAGACCTTCTAGTAGCGTTTGGAGAATTTTTGGAAAATAATCATCCCTTAGTTCCCTCTGCCTACTGTGAAGAATGGTGGGTCCAAGAACTCAAGAAAAAAATCAGTGAAAAATTTAGCGAAGATATTCAGGGTGCTTCTAGTTCTATAGGCATCAACAAAGAACGTTTAGAACGTATGATTGAAGATCCGTTTTATTTCAAACCAACTGCCAAGGAGGCGTTAAACATTAGTGAGGCACTAGGGGTACCCCTCCATCCTGAATACACATATTGTTGGCATGATATACATGCTGATGAAGCCATAGAACTTCAAAAATGGTTAGAAAAAGTGGAGGTAAACGAAAAGGGCGAAATTGCTTCAAAAGCACCGAAAGGCATCAAAGAAATTTTGGAGAGGCTCGGTGTGCCCCACAAGTTTAAAGATAATAAAATCATAATCTCCGAGCACACTCCAGTTTTAATGAGATGCCTATCGAAAAATAAGGTGGGTCAAAAAATTTCATTTTACCAATTTGGAGAGGGAATGAGTGGTCTTGACGTGGTAAAATCGCTCTGTGATATACCTATAAGAGAGAGAGCCCCAATTTATGTTGGGGCAAGAATGGGAAGACCAGAAAAGGCTAAGGAACGAATGCTTTCTCCTCCGGTGCATGTCTTGTTTCCAGTTGGATTGGAAGGAGGAAGTACGAGAAATATAGTTAAAGCGGCAGAGAAAGGAGCAATCTCTATTGAAGTGGCAAAAAGGATCTGTCCTGATTGTGAAACTGTAACTTTCAATAATTTTTGTCCCTCCTGCAAAAAGGAAACCTTGACGATATACACTTGCTCACAGTGCGGTTTATCTCAAAACGCGGCGACTTGCCCTAAATGCGGGGGGAAAATGCAACCATACGAAACTAGAAAAATAAATATTAAAGATGAACTCCAAAAAGCTATGAGAAAAATTGGAGAAGAAAAGGTCACCGAAGTAAAGGGCGTTCGCGGGTTAGTCAGTGAAGCAAAAATTCCAGAGCCTCTTGAGAAAGGTATCCTCCGAGCTAAATACGGCCTATATGTTTACAAAGACGGAACCGTGAGATTTGACGCTACCGATGCTCCGCTTACTCATTTCAAACCCAAGGAAATATCCGTGACTGTAGAAAAACTACGAAAACTGGGTTACACCCACGATTATAAGGGAGCGCTTTTGGAGAACGAAGACCAAATAGTAGAGTTAAAACCTCAAGATGTTATAATTTCAGAGAACTGTGCCAATTACCTTGTAAGAGTAGCTAACTTTATAGACGAACTCCTAACTAAATTCTACGTGATGCCTGCATACTACCAAATAAAGAGCCCGGGAGATCTTGTCGGCCATCTTATAGTAGGTCTCGCCCCACACACATCGGTAGGTATTGTTGGGCGCATTATCGGATTCACAAAAGCTCAAGTCTGCTATGCACACCCTTATTGGCACGCCGCAAAAAGAAGAAACTGTGATGGAGACGAAGATTCTATAATGCTTGCACTAGATCCCTTACTGAACTTCTCTAAATTATTTGTGCCCAAAAAAAGAGGGGGGATGATGGATACCCCCCTAGTCATATCGGTCCATTTAGACCCTCAAGAAGTAGACAGTGAGTCACATAATATGGACGTAATGGAACAGTACCCCCTAGAATTTTACGAGAAAACGTTAAACTATGAGGACCCGAAAAGCAATGAGAAACTAATAGATATAATTGCACACAGACTTGGTAAGCCGGAACAGTATGAAAATTTCAAATTTACCCATCCAACCAAAGAAATCTTTCAAGGTCCCCAAAAATCAAAGTATAAAGAACTTAACACTATGCTAGAAAAGGTAGAAGCTCAGCTGGAACTATCAAACAAAATAAGAGCATCAAACGCAAAGATGGTCGCCATCAAAATAACTCAAAAACACTTTATCCGTGACATTGCAGGCAACTTAAAAGCATTTTCCACACAAAAAAGTCGATGCCTAAACTGTAACAAAAAGTATAGGCGCCCCCCTCTTCAAGGAAAATGCACATCCTGCGGAGGAAAGCTGGTTTTAACAGTACACCAAGCAGGAATAGAAAAGTACCTCCCCTTTGCACTATCCATTGCAGATAGATTTGATTTGCCACCATATATAAAACAGAGACTAAACCTCCTCAAGCAAAACATCGGTCTAATATTTGAGGAGGAGAAGGTTAAACAAGCAAAACTTAGTGAATTCTGCTAATTATTTGACTAATTCTGAAAAATATAGCAAGGAGAAAAATTATGGTAAATCTTAATAGGACATGAGAGGGTAAAAATGTCTCCTATCTGGAGAAAAAAGGTACATGAGGCTAAGGCTATTTTAAGAAAAAAGCGAAATGTTACACCAGGGATCGAAACTAGAACATTAATACTTGAGCTTATTAAACGCGAACCAAAAACAACTAGTGAAATAGCAAAAGAACTAAACATGTCATATTCAAGGGTGCTGTTACAGCTAAGGAATATGACAAGAGAAGGCATCGTGGTAAAGACCGAGCAAAAACCAAGTCAATGGTACTTAACGGGGCAGGGACAACAAGTCTTACTATAACTTAATTCTCTTCCCCTTTAGTCTATGAAAGATTCCAAACCAATCTTGAATAAGTTCAACACTACACAATTAATATACGAAATCAAATTCAGGACATAATGCAAAATTTGAGCCATAGAAAAAGATCATAACCTATTATTATCCCTTTTTTGGGGAAGAGTTTATGGAATTTTATCCCGCAAAAGTGCTATAGACTTTCCATTTAATTTTTTCCTTTTCGCCTTCTAGAAATGTGGTTTTCCGCCTTTTTTGGAAAAGAAGCCTAAAATAACCCCGGTTAAGAAGAGATTTAGAAAAAGATTAAAGAGAAAAACTATATTAAAAAAGAAAAAGAGCCTTCCCTTAAGCATCTCCCGCTTATATGGGGGTTAGGTTTATTTTTTCTTTAGCCCCCTTCTCATTCATTCTAGTTTGAGTAGAAAAGTATACCTACCTAAACCTGAAGAATATGGTGTTGAAAACTAACAAATAAGCATAATTGGCTTATCCCATTTTTTATGACAGCACTCTCTACACAAAGGTTATCCCCAAAAAATATGATATAATAAATTTCCCCTTGAGAGCAAAACTAAAAAATAGGTGTTTACACTTAATGATAGTGCAGATTACAAAGATTGGGCGCATGGTCTAGTGGTTATGACACCGCGTTCACACCGCGGTAAATCCTTTCTGGGAGCCGAATCCCCGGTTCGAATCCGGGTGCGCCCACCATAAACTCTTTATAAATCGTTAAATATTTAAGAAAACATTTAAGTTTAATAAAACGATGTGTATAATACCCCTTTAGTTTTTAGGATAACTTTTGTAGTTGCAGGTTGGAGGAAGTGTTTTCCTTCCTTTTTTAACATCTTTTTACAAAAAGGTGGAAAGGTAGTTGTGGAGGCAGACAAAAACATTAAACTCAAAATAAGCTAACACGCCCCCTAAATGATTTTGTTTAAACAATGGGTTTGCTTGTCCAATTTTTGAAATAGGTTTATATTTGGGACTTAACAATAAATTGATGGAGGTTAAATTTTGCCGAAGGAGATATTTGACACTGAGAAATTCGTTGAATTATCCGAAAATGCTACTGAGTGTCGTATGAAAGTTTTAGGGGAGAATGAAGTTAAATTTAAACTCAGAACTAATAAGTATCTTTACACTTTAAAAGTTGATAAAAAGAAGGCTGAAGAATTAAAAGGCAAAATTAAGTGCTCCATTACTGAGCTTTAGAAGCATATTCCTCACAGTTATACCTCTAGACTTTTGATTTTTTCGGTAATTTTAGATTGGCACTTCTCACAAAAATTCTTGCTTTTTCTATCAGTGTCCAGTATGTGATTTGAAAAATGCATCACGCACTGGGGATTTGGGCAGTGATTCAAAAAGAAGGTATGTCCTAATTCATGAACTGCTTCTTTTGTACAACGTTCAATAAAGATTTTTTCGTTCTTGGCTTGCTCATAGAATTCAGGTTTGAGCCTATGGATGGATATTACGCATACATTGTCTTCCAAAGTGGCTTGGCCGAATATAAAATTAAGCCCCTTTGTGTAAAGGTCTACTGGTGTTATTCCCAGAATTTTGGAGTTTTTATCAGTAGCATAAATTTTTAAGGCTTCCAAAAAATGTGAGGATTTGTACTGTTTTCTGGAAAAATTATAAGCCTCCTTGGGGATGGAGAGTGTACCAGAAATTTCGACTAGCAAAGGATAGAATATGACACTTAGTTCTTCTCTTAGCCTTTCAAGCAGATTACCCTTAATTTCCCCAATTGCTACAAGAACTATGCTAGGCCTCAAGTTTTTATCCTCAACGAAACTAATTAAACAAAATAAATAAAA
Organism: Candidatus Jordarchaeia archaeon; assembly: GCA_029856435.1. Taxonomy (GTDB): domain Archaea; phylum Asgardarchaeota; class Jordiarchaeia; order Jordiarchaeales; family Jordiarchaeaceae; genus Jordiarchaeum. Next base: position 8,586 of record JAHQXB010000160.1, on the reverse strand, counting down.
GTATTATGATAGTTATTCTACTTGTTAATTTAAATTGCGTTGATTTACCTTTTTTGGTCATTCGAGTGGTTAAGAGCCGTCCTTAGTTCTGAAATGATGGAACCTTAAAAATAATTGTAAAAAAAGGATATACGCTAAACACTCATACACAAAAGCGCTTTAGACAAAAGATGAAAACCTAAAGTTTTTCATGGTAAAAATACGATTAATTTTTCACGAGTCAATGCTTTAAATCTCACGAAATGGTCGTAAAAGATTTTTGGTGCTCTTGTGTATAGAAGCTTTTTGTTCGTCAGTTTGCAGCCTTCTAAAAGCGCTTATACTCCCTCTTGCTCAGGTGCGTCCGTTTTGTGGCTTTTATGGGAGAGGAGCTTCTCAAGAAACCAGCTACAAAGATGACTAAGCCCCGAAAATGCAGAGTTTTTATGTTTCACAAAATTTTATTAAAAGGTTAAGTCACTATTTTTTTAACCATAAACAAAATGGGGTTCTACGTTGTCAAAAGAGCTTCTACAAAATCTCATCAACAGAAAGATATTAAACGAATTTGGAAAGAAGGTTGGGCAAGTATTAGATCTAATAATTGATAAGAAAAGTGGCAAGATACAAGCGGTTGTTGCAAAGATAGACAAGTCCGAAGAAATCCTACAAAAATTAACTAAAGACGAAAAGGGGAATATCTATATCCCGTTTTCAGTAATTTCTGTAATTAAAAACGATTTTCAGATAGACGAGAAGAAGTTGAGGTTAATTATTCTAAAAAAGAAAACAGCTTGGCAAGAATCGTAAAAACCTTTTTTCCAACCAATTACCCAACAACATTTTCGTGGAGAATAAATACCATACTACGAGAATTTTAAGAGATGAATATGATTGCTCAAGGAAAAATAAAATCGGTAGTGGACAGAAAATACAGGCCGAGAAGGGAGAGAAAAGAAAAAGATACAAATAATACCCTCAAAGAAAAACTCGTGGAGTTCATTTCCGTAAATGATCAACAAATACTGGAAGATTACAAAAAATTACAAAGCCAACTAGACTCTCTGGATGGGATAAGGGAAAAGCAATTCTGGCAGCATCTTCAAGGAGCGCTGAAAACTTTTAAACTGGACGAACCACGAAAAGCGGGCAAAATTCTTGAAATAGTTAAAAGTCTACTTCAAAGTTACACTATAAGACTGAATTCTAGCGATGTTAAAATACTCGAAGCAATTTATCAGCAACCACTACTAACACTAGAGGGCATATGTTCAGCCACTAAACTGAGCTGGGGAACGGTTCAAAAAAGATATAACAACCTAGCGGGCAGCAAAGTTTACAAAATAGTAGCAGTCCCTAATTATGACAAATTAGGACTTGCACCAATAATAGTGCTCACCCTAGACAGTGAAAGAGAAATATCCAGTCCATACCTAACATCAATTCAAGTAAATAACGGTTGGTGTAGCACCAATAGATTATGGGAGATGTTAATACCTAAATCAAATCTCCAAGAATTTGCAAAACTCATCTTCAAACATTTGCAAAACTCACGAATATTTGAAAGATTATTCTTACTCCATAGTGTTAATTTCACTTACTTTGATCGTGGCAGCAGAAGTTGGAATATTAATTGGCCCCAATGGGAACTAGAACTAGAGAAAGATGAAACTGTCAAGGTTATTTTAGACCATGAAAACCGCCACAGAAAACAAAGAATCAAAAGAATGGACTTGAAAATTCTGCACTTTTTGACACAAAATCTTAGAAGGGAACAAAGAGAAATCGCCCAAGCCCTAAATACCAGTGAATCGAAGGTATCTCTTTGCAAAAAAAATTTATACAATGATAAATACTTCACTCCAGTTTTGCAACTCACAAATAGAGCGGGATTAACCGAAAACCTTCTCATTATATTAAAGGAAAAAATCCAGGAAATACCATCTGCCTTCTTGAGACTCCCTCAAACAACAATTTATGAACTAACTGAATATAGCAGCAAAACAAAACAAACTGTAATTCAAACACAACTTCCGCCCGGTTCAAAAACAAGAATCAAAGAAATCCTAGAAAGAAAAAACCCAGACACTCAATTCTCAAACTACACAATTCAAATAGAAAACTTTCCCGAAGCAATCACAGAGGCTTTCGATGAAAAGAACCAAAATTGGATGTGGGGTCCCCCAGCCCTCAAAATATACCACAAAATCAATCGAAACCTAGAATTTCCCTATTATCAAATCCCGAAAATTTGAGCATCAAAGATTCTCGTTAACAAGTTTGTCAATCAACTCGGTTTAGCCCGAAGAGCATCCCATAACTGTTCCCTAACCCGCATTCCTACATTAACCTTTTCTCCTCCCCTTTTCACCAATATTCTCCTGCTTGGAGTAACTCGTCCAATTATGGTAGGGATACTTCCAACAGACCTAATAGCCTTCAAAGCCTCAGACTCCCCCCCAGGTCTGACGGTCACCAATAAAACTCCACTGGAAATTAAACGCAAAGGATCTATTCTCAAAAGGGAACATATGTCACGCGTCTCTTCTGCAACCGGAATCAATTCCTCCTCAACCCTAAAACCTACATTTGAAGCCTCAGCCATCTCAACTAAACCCCCCAGCAAACCCCCTTCAGTTGGATCATGCATTGAGGTTACGACTCCCGTTTCATTAACAGCCAAAGCTTCTCTCACAACACTCAGACTAGAAAAGAAAGACTTTGCTTCTAACAGAAGTTTTTTATTTAAAAATTTACTCAAATCCTCAAAACGATCTGTAGCAAGAATTGCAGCCCCCTCCAAACCTGCGTGTTTAGTCATAATTATAACGTCATCAGCCTGCGCCCCACTTGTTAACACTAACCTCTCCTTGGTGGTCTCGCCAAACATGGCCCCACAAAGCAGGGCATTCTCCAAGTAAGGTACTACTTCCGTGTGCCCACCAACAACGCAAACCCCTACCTCGCGGGCCGCCTCGTCTATATCCCTACAAATCTTCTCCAACAAATTGGTATCAGCTCCATTAGGCAGCAGAATAGTCGAAGTGAAGAATTGTGGTACAGCACCTCTCACTGCCACATCGTTTGCATTTACATGAACCGCATACCACCCCATTCTGCTCTGAGTGCCAGTAATGGGATCCGCGCCCACAACTAATAACTTTTCTCCAAAATCAATGACTGCTGCGTCTTGACCCACAGCAGGGCCACAAATCACCCTGCCACAATTAACACCACCGTAGGGGAAAACAATCTTCTCCAACAAATTGTTGGGAACCTTGCCAATGGGCAGTTTCATAAAACCACCAGTTCAAACTCAAAGAAACTAATTAAAACAAAGAAGCAAGTCAATACTTAAATCTGAGGGTTGCCTAACAAACAGTGGCCAAAAAATGAGAATAGAGAAATAAGAGAATAAAAACGCAAACTCAACACTCAAGATCGTCGTCATCTTTTAGTCGGAGGGGTCAGATTCATCATCGTTTGCACATACTACATATACCCTTTTTGCTTATTAAATAGTATCGCTTAATCACCAATATTTCTATGGCTGGTTAGGGATGGATACTATAAAGTTTAGCTGCCGCCTTACTCATTATTATTTCTATTTCTTTTGGGCTGAACTCTATCCCTGTAAGTGATTTGTGAGTCTTTACCGCATTCACCCAGTCTTTGAGGGGCATTAGTGCATTAAGCATAGAACCGTCAGTTCCAAACAGAACTCTCCAAGGCCCAATTAGATCAATGGCCATTCTTAATGGGTACCAAAGATAATCGGGGTTGCTAGTGTAGAGAGGTTGCCACCCCGAGAAATCCAAATGAATGTTTGGTTTCATAGTGGCAATGTCCACCGCTTCCCTCCACCAGCCATGTCCCATATGTGCAATGATTATTTTGAGTTCTGGGAAGTCAGCGGCAACGGTGTCAATGTATTTAGGCTGCGAATACTTTACTGCCATAGGAGTCGGCTCATTCCCAGAATGAATCAATACTGGCACACCATATTCTTGAGCTCGCTCATAAATAGGATAACAAATAGGATCGTCTGGATAAAACCCTGCAGTCGGATGTATTTTTAATCCCTTCATTCCCCACTCTTCAATACCTTTTTCAAATAATCTTAAAGCATCCCTTCTGCGAGGATCAATCCCAAAAAGAGAGAGTAGGCGGTTGGGATATCTTTCAGTAGCCTCAGCATAAATTCTATTCTTCTCCTCCATAGTTAAACAAGCCCCAGATGCTTTTGGGTACTTGAGCCAGAAGTCAAGAGGAAGAAGTATAGCTTTATCAACACCCGCCTCATTCATCGACGCCACCAATTTATCCCCCGTCCTGTCACTCAAAATGCCCAAAAAATACTTGTAAAGTTCCACAGGATCAGAATACTCACCAGTCTCCCTACCAAAAAGGGCAGACGCGGTACGAGCACAACCCATAAAAAATTCTTCAGGATCAGACCCCTCAAAAAACAAGTGAACATGACTATCAATAATCAAAAACCATCACCACCACAAAAATCACATCAAACAATATCCCAATACGAATATGAAATGATAATATTATTCCCAAAACTCCCTAAAAAACTAACGTAAAAAATTCCTTGCAGCCCAGATTAATCATAAATATAAATGGTCAGAGGAGATTGGACTGCGGCTGCCGGGAATTTCAAAAAGGGGGGCTTCCCTCTTTTTTTCGAACCCGGGTTACTGGCTTGGGAGGCCAATGTCCTAGACCAGAATGTCCAATAGTTACCCACACTATTTCTGGACTACAGCCGCTCATTGTTGTTTTGAACTAGGTTTCATAAATTCTTTTTGGTACCATTCTGCAGTTGCGACTGAGTGACTTGTATAGCTTCAAAAATTAAAAAGAGGACTATTTTGCCCTCTTTATGGCGAGCGCCGAGAACTTAACTGACCTGGAGCAATTCACATTCCCTAAAGAAGAGTACATAACCCAGCAGATCTACATAGGCCAAGTCCTTTTATTTGTTTAATAAAGAAGTAAAACGTTCTGATTGTTTCAGCTTTTTACTACTTTTATGAAAATAGTGGTTTAGAGTGTGTCTATGTATTCTGAAGCTTCTGGTGGTTCTGGTTTAAGTCCTTTTCTCTTGCGAATTTCTGCTATTACCTCTTTAGCTAAGCTTTTCGGTAATGCTTCCCATCTTGTGAATTGTGTTTGCCAGAAGGCTCTCCCGGAGGTTTTCGAACGCATGTCGTTAGCCAGTCCAAATGTTTCCCTAACTGGTATTTCTCCCGTTATGAAGGTTAGTGGACCCTTCTGCTGCACATCAATTACGCGGCCTCGTCTCTGTGATAATATGCCTGAAACCGTGCCTATGTAATCTTGGGGGATAGTGATTTGGATTTTGTAAATGGGTTCCAATAATGTGGGTTCGTCGCTTAGAAACGCACCCCATATGGCCCTTCTAGTCATGGGCATTATTTGGGCTGGGCCTCTGTGGATGGGGTCTTCGTGGAGCTGGCAATCCGTTATGTTAATTCTTATACCTCTTATTGGTTCCTCGGCTAACGGGCCTGCCTCAGTAGCCCACTTGGCTCCCGCTATCATGGTGTCTTTAACTTCTCTCAAATATTGAACCCCTTTAGTTTGGTCCACAATTATGTTTACATGTTCATCTAGAGCCCATACGTTTCTCGCGTCTTTAGCATCCCAACCAGCCTTTTCCCTCAGAATTTTGGTCCTAGTAGCTGCGTCCTGATATTCAGATATTTCCCCATTAACTATAAGATCAATGGTCTCTTGGTTAAGCGGTTCTACAGTTATCCAAACTCTACTGTGCTTGTTAGGGCTTTTGCCCAGTATTGGACCAGCAGGACTGGTGACTGTTTCACGATAAACAACTATAGGCTGAGAGGTCACTACATCTACCGCTGACTGTATTTCCTTTACTGAGATTTCAAGATGAAGTTCACCCATCCCCGACAACAGGTACTCGCCAGTTTCCTGATTAATAGTAGTCACAAGGTTGGGATCTTGAATTGACAATTTTTGCATCAGGTCAATGAGTTTTGGTAAGTCCTTAGGATGTTTCGGCTCAACGGCTATCGTGATCACCGGCTCTGAAACATACTTAATCTTTTCAAAAGGAACCATCTGATCTTTTATGCTTTCACTAACCACTGTTTCACCAGCCCTAGCAATGTCTAAACCCAATAAAGCCGCTATGTTGCCCGCCGGGATGGTGTCCACAATTTCTCGTCGAGCACCCATATAAATACTCGTCTGTTGCACACGGTAACCCTTCTTACCCATAAGAAGATAGACGTTGTCCCCTTCACTTATAGTTCCAGAAAAAACTCTTCCAGTTGAAACAATTCCCGCGTGTGGATCCACCACAACTTTATTGAGACATATCACAGTCGGCGCATTTTCGTCGCAGTTCTTCATGGCTTTTCCAATTTCGCTCTCTGGGTCGCCAAGCCAAATCTTTGGAATTCGATAGGGTTGAGCCTCTAAGGGGTTGGGCAAGTGGTTTACAAACATATCCAAAATTGCCGAGTGTACAGGAAGTATCTCCTTCAAATCTTCAAAATGCTCATTACTATAATACGCAACAATATCACTAAACTTTAATCCCTTCTCCTGCATCTGAGGAATGGTAAAACCCCAACCGTGAAGCGCAGAACCAAAAGCAACGGAACCCGCTGCAGGATTCACCTTCCACTTATCCTTAAACTCCTTTTCCCCATAAGTATCAATGAGCCCATTAAAATCCCTTATAATCCTATTAAGCTTCTCCTGCACCTGAGGAGCATCCAACTTAAGCTCTCGAATCAAACGATCAATTTTATTAATGAAAAGCACAGGTTTAACCCTTTCCCCTAACGCCTGCCTAGTTACCGTCTCTGTCTGAACCATTACCTCCTCAACAGCATCAACCACTACAAGCGCACCATCAATAGCACGAAGCGCCCGCGTAACATTGCCAGTAAAATCAACATGGCCTGGTGTGTCAATAAGATTAATAACGTATGATCTTCCCTCGATATCGTGTAGGAGGGAAATGTTTGCAGCCTTTATTGTTATGCCTCTTTTCTGTTCTTCTTCCAAGTAGTCTAGTGCCCTTGCTTCTCCTGCGATGCTGGGAGATAGCAATCCTGCTTCTGCCAATAGTGAGTCTGAAAGAGTTGTTTTACCGTGGTCGATGTGTGCAATTATTCCCGTATTTCTTATATGTTCCTTGTCTCTCATTAGCTTCAATATTTCCTCGGTTTGTTTGAATCTTGGCATTACTAACACCTCATAGCGTTGGGCATCTTGGCATTCTAAGCGTAGTGAGTTATTCCAAGATTTTTGAGGAATTCTATATTGCTTCTAAATATTTTTAGAAACTCAATTATGGTAAACAACGCCTAGAAAAATGCCTCATATTTTAATTTCATAACACTTAAGATAGTAATAGCTTGCAAATTTATGTTTTACTCATTTATATTTTTTGCTAATGAAATTGTCAACATGGAAGGCATTTACCTAATATTCCTGATTTTCCTAAGCATAAAGAAACAGATATGTCTTTTCAGTGTTTAATTGGGGGTTTGGGTTTTTGTTTATGAGTTGCATGTAGAATTTGGGTTTTATGCGCTAGTTCACAAGTCTCAGTTGAAGAGTTAGAAGAGCTTCTACAATATAAAAGCACTTCTTTTAAATTGTGTTAAGAAAATGTTGAGAAACTTTTTATACCGCGCCTTACTCTTCAACTTATCCAATTCGACTTGGAGGAATTATCAGTGAGTGCAGCGTCGCTAGAAGTAAAGTGCGAGATTGAACAGGCCGGCGAATATCAAAAATATGAATACCTTGTATATGACATCTATGGAATCGGGGTTATTGGGTACGGAGTTGTTTACCAAAAAGGAAATAGCGCGGAGATAAAAATCATAAATGTTGACCGCCTTCACAGAGGAGAAGGTATTGGAAGTTTACTGCTTCAGAAGATAATCAGTGATCATTTAGAAAGAGATATATATGTAAAAACTTTTGAATCGCTTATTCCTTGGTACGAGAAATTTGGCTTCAAACTATACTCCGAACCATTATTATTAGTAAGACCCTCATCTGCGGTTTAGAAAGTACATCACCCTTCCCCCTAGAAGAAGTAAAAAGGCGTGTATGTTTTTAATCGGTCTTTACCAGTAAACATCCCATATGTTTAGGTGGTACTCCTATTTGTAGTGGTTCCCTCTTTGTGGCTGGGCTTTCGGGAAAAATCCCCCAATTTTTAACATAACTCTGCATAAAAAATTAGGGGCGGGGAGGGCCAATGAGGCGAGGACAGGGCAGGAATCGCAAAACCGGTTATCAGGAGCCATATTTGAACATATGGAAAAACCCTTCCTTTTCTTTTATTTAATCCCTTTTTACACATTTTTGGCGAATGCCCTTTTTTCCAAATTCTGATTACTCCCTTTAAACGGTATTTCCCAAAAACCAAGCCAGAAAAGGCCATATGTTTAGGCCGCACTCCTGTTTGTAGGGATCTGTTTTTGTGGCTGGCTTTGAGAGAAACCATCTCCCCATCTTTTAACACCTTTGTGTAGAAAAATGGAGGTGGGAAGGGATGCAGAGGCAGGCTAAGGCAAG
>JAHQXB010000157.1 GCA_029856435.1 Candidatus Jordarchaeia archaeon | reverse complement strand
TAGAAGATATGCTTTAGGGGTGTTAAAACTGCTAATTAGAATAAAGCTTGCTAAAACTTCCAACAGTTAACGTTAAAGAAAAACCATTAAATCCATCATTCCTCAAAAACAACCACACATACACATGTGCCGTGCAGCCGACTCCAGCCCGGAATGCGGAAAGTTCGAAAAAGCCCAAAAGAGGGCAGAGCCACAACTGGGAACATCCCCACCGAAAACAGGAGAGATATGCCCGCTTCAACCGTTCCCCGGGCGATAGATTCGCAAAATCTCGTGTTTTTGGGCCTTTTTTTGGCTCTTCTCAAAACTGTTTCTCACCACTTAAAGGGGATGGAAATATTAAAAATTGAGGAAAAACACCGATAAAACCATAAATTATCAGGAACATAATGGCAAAAAACCATAGCAAAGATCCTGCGAATCTATCGCCGGAGTGTTGTTTAAACATATGGGTTTTAGCTCATGATGAGGACTGATCTGGCGTTATAAGCTCCATTTTTGAAACGGGACTTATTTTAGGTTCTTTTACTTGGCGGTTAAAGTTCGCAAAAAAGGGTGAAATAGACTCTTTTTCGAGGTTTGGGGTCTTATAATCTGTTATTTGGACTCAGAAGCCAAAACATACTTATTTTTAAATTTTTATAAATTTCTTTTACATGGATACTTATTTTTTCATTTAAAATTTGTTTTTCTCACCATAATTGGGCATTTGCGGGTTTGTATACTTATTTTCTTTAATGTTTAAAAAAGTTTTATTTGTTTTCTATTCTTTTTATATTTAGGCCCCTAAATCCTTATTAGTGTAATTTATAATTTTTATATTAAATATGCGGTCCGTTTTAGGTTGTGGTTAGAAGTGACGGCGGGAGAGTATAGACTGGTACTCTACAAGTCTCAAAGAACACCTAAATATAACCAGGTTTTAAATAATATTAAGAAAAGTTTGGAAAATCTGAAATTAGATCTTGAGATTGAGGAGGTAGATTTAGATAAAAATCCTGAGAGAGCCTTAAAAGATGGGGTACTAACTACGCCCACCCTGGATCTTGTAGGTTTGAATTGGAGATTTATTGGAGTACCAACTGTGGATGAGCTTACAGAGATTTTAGAAGACATAAAAAAGCGGAGGTAAAAATAATCATGGGTGATAGAGGCAGCCCCCGCCGTGACACCCTTCTGGGGGAGCTTCGGAGAAGGACAAAAATTTTTGAGGGTGAATCAGAGTTGAGTGAAAGGACGCCCACAGGCATTAAGGGATTCGACGAGATGATTCAGGGGGGCCTATTGCGAGGCGAAACTTACATAGTGACTGGAATTTCTGGTGCTGGGAAATCTATCTTCTCATTGGAGTTTTTGTACAGAGGGGCTTCTCAATTTGATGAACCGGGATTGTATGTAACCTTTGAGGAAACTATGCAGAGTTTGCTACGTAATGGTAAAAACTTTGGATGGAATCTGTCTGAACTTATTAGGCAGAAGAAGCTATTAATAGCAGATTTTACACTTATGACTGTGGGTGATAGAGCTCTATCTTTGAATCCTGAAGCTTTCAACCTTGATGGTTTGTATGTGACGCTTGAAGCTGCTGTGAGGGAGTTGGGGATAAAGAGGGTGGTTCTTGACTCCGTCTCCGTCTTGTTCTTACAGTATCCTAATACTGGTGTGATTCGCAGGGAGTTAAACATTATTTCTAGTATGCTGCGTAAGAATAAGTGTACCTCCATATTTGTAACTGAGACTGGAAATGATCCAAATAGCATCACTCGTTTTGGGGTGGAGGAATATTTAGCGAATGGAGTTATAGTACTATATTGGGAAGCTGAAGGTGATAAAAGGAACAGGTATATTGAAGTTTTCAAGATGAGGGGCACAGCTCATTACATGGGTAGGAGGAGGCTTTCAATAACCAATGATGGCATTAGCGTAATCTACTAGGAGACACTGTGCCCATGTTAAAAACAAACATTCCCTTTTTTGACAAAAAAATTGGTGGAATTCCGGAAAACAAAAAGGTCGTGTTCATGGTAGCGCCAGAAATAGACCCCTCACTCATAGGGCTGCACTTCGCAAAAGTAGGTTTGGACAATGGATACCGAATAATGTATGTGGTGAACAACAAACTTCCCGACGCTGTGAGAAAAAAGGCCAAAGCCTTAGGTTGGGCAACTGAGCATTTTGAGAAGGAAGGTTCATTCATCTTGGTGGATGCTTACTGCGGATACAGTGGGATAGACAGTAAAGAAAAATTTGTCACAAACCCCTACGATACTGATGAAACCCGAGAAAAACTGTCCCAGTTATCATCTGCAAAAACCGTTGTGATCTTTGACTCGATAAGTAGCTTCATAGACATGCATGGAAATGGGGTAGAAGAGGTTCTGAATCTGATTGGTTATCTTCGTGAAGCTATTGTTATTGGGCTCTTTTCCCTATGGACTTATCAGCCAGAGTATGTTGGCAAAATCAACGAATTTTTTGAAGGTGTTTTCGAAATTAAACCCAGTAAAAAGCTCTTCTACGTTAGGGAATCTCTCTACATAAAAAAGGTGACATGGACTAATAATGCAGGTTTTGAAATTCCAGTAAGGATACTAATTCCTGGGGGATTAAGGGTATATATACCAAAAATTGTAGTGACCGGGGCCTACCACGCAGGAAAGACAACCTTTCTCCATGCAGTAGCTGATGAAGCGATAAGCGTAGATCGTATGGGAACCACGGTAGCTCTCGACTATGGAAAATTGGATTATCGAGGGTTCTATATAGAATTCTTTGGAACTCCTGGCCAGCCACAGTTTGATCCCTTGGTGGAAACGATAGCTAGGGAAGCTATGGGATTAATTCTAATAGTGGATAGCAGTGACGTGAAAACTTTCGAGAGAGCCAAAATTCTTTTTGAGAAGTGCGGGGGCTACAACTTACCCTCCGTAATAGCGGCAAACAAACAGGATCTCAAAGAAGCCTTACCTCCACCTAGCGTCCAGGAAAAGTTGTCCCTTCCTTCAAAGATACCCGTAATAGGTTGCAGTGCGAAGACCAAAAATAACTTAACTCTGGTGATTGATGTTCTCCTCGACATCATCCTGTTTGGAGGAATTAGAATTGAGAATGGGTGATACGGAAGAGGTAAATAGAATTTTGTCCAGCTTGCAAAACATTGCGGATGTGGAGGGCGCTGCTGTAATAACCCGAAATGGGACACTGATGACTAGTAGCCTCCCACAGGACGTCGATGGGCAAAAATTTGCGGCTATGACTGCATCCCTTGTTGGCGCTTCTGAAACTGTGGCAGCACTGCTAAAATCCTTTATGAAGAGAGCAATAATAGAAGTGGAAAGGGGGAAACTGTTAGCTTTAGGTGCAGGTCCCAAAACGATTCTTGTAGTATTACTTAATGACAGGGCTGATATCGAAAGCCTACTCAAAGAAATAGAAGCTCACCGAAAGGATATTATGAAAATATTTAAATAATTACTAAAATTTATTTTACAAAACTCAAGTTTACTAACTCATACCACCAGATTAAATTTCTAGTTGATAGCGCCATTATTATCTTGTTACGGGACTCAAAAATAAATGGAAGGGCTTGTCGGAAGGAGTGACGTTACTTGCCGGAGTGGGAAAAGGAAAAGAGAATACCTACAGGGATACAGGGCCTAGATGAATTGCTAAATAATGGTTTGCGTCCGGGTTCTCTGTGCATAGTTATGGGTGAGCCACTCTGTGGAAAAGAAGTTCTAGCTAAGGAGTTCTTTTATCGGGGTCTCGAAAAGGGAGAGGCGGGAATTTATATTACCACGAATAATTTTGCTGAAGATGTATCCAGTGAAATGGAAGATTTTGGCTGGTTCCTAACTTCCTACGGTGAGGAGGAAAAAGTTGCATACAAAATAATTGATACTTACACCCAAACAGTAAATCCCAATGTGGAAGACACAAAAACAGTTATGTATGTTCCCGCTGCAACTGACTTAGCGGGACTAAGCTCAAAAATAGTTGAGGCAATAATCAGTTTAACTGAGAATTTTAGAAGGCTAAGAATGGTCTTAGACTCCCTATCAAGCATTATCACCTTTACCACTGATGCCGCTGCTATCCGATTTCTCTCCTTCCTCAAGGCTCGGATGCGACTAGTCAAGGGACTATTCGTCACCCTTCTGGAGTCCGAATTAACCGAGAAGAATGTAATGATGCAGATATTGCAGCTAGCAGACGTTATAATCGAAATTAAAGGTAATACGCTACATGTGAGGCAAAGCGGCAAAGCGGCAACGATGGGAGACTTTAAAGTAACCGAGAAGGGAATAGAAGTAAAACCTACAAAGACAGAATAAACCGTTCGCCATAACTATTCCCCTTTTTAAATCACAAATTGGCAAACACCAAAATTGAAACAATTAATTCCAGATTTGTTTCCACCTAACTCCGTTCACGAGATTATGGTTATTACCATATGGCCTATTTATAGAATGAAAACAATGATTTTTTCAGAAGGGCAGGTGAAAGCTTGGTCTAGGACCGATGGTTCACAAAATCTCCTCTGTAAAAACGTGAAAAATTAATGTTTTTAGTGAAAATTATAGAAAACAAATATAATGAACCAGACGCATATTCTAATTTGATTATTTGTGGAGGAGAAACTATGAGTGAGTGTCCCAGATGTAAGGGGAAATCCATAAACCTAGGGCAAGTCACGGTAGCAATTGGTAAAACTAGGGGCAAAAGAGTGAATGTAAATGAGTGTGTAGACTGCAAGCTTCTCTTCTATGAAGCATTGGAGGAAGAGTAGAAAAATAAAATAGCAACCCTTGCCCTTTTTTATTTTTGAGAACGATGGGAGCAAATTACTATGATATTTCTAAGGGTCGAAAAACTGGAAGATTTCCTATACCTCCTCGAAAGACGAGTAGAAGATGAAGTCTACATCGAAATCGATCCTGGGAAAGATGAGTCCACAAATAAACAAAAAGTTTGCCTAAGCTTCTTCGGCAAAATTGACCAAATGATGATACTTCACCAGATAGTGCTAGAATCCAAAAAGAACGCCAGAGAAATCATAGAAACCTTGGGAGAGACATTCAAAAAATATAACGTGAGACTAATAGAGGGAAGAATAAGAGAAATAATGTTAAGCCTCTAAAAACAATCCCAATAATCCCCCAAATTGGCTAAAAAAGAAATAAATTTAAACCACACTTTCACACTTCCACCCCGCCTTCTGCTATTTTTCAAAAACCGCTAAATTACGCAGTTGCCTTTTTATGTAGAGATAAAAGTTATAAATGTAGTTACTCTTTCTCTTTGACTATAAGTTATAAATGGAGGTAAGTGTTTGCCCAGTGGAAAAAATCTTAGCCCCGAAGAAGAAATTGAGATTAAAGGCGTCGTCAAGGAGCATAGGCTCGGCAAATACGGCGGCCAGTGGCTAGCTATTCATCATACAGCCTTTATTGTGCTGCCTACTTTACCCGCATTCATCGTGACAATAATGATCTTCCTACTGCTTCTGAAAATCGTGGATTGGTTTTTCGCCTCACCCTACCTAGGCATACCTTTCCTGTGGCCAATTCTTGGGTATCCACAGATAACCGTAACTGGGATAAGAGGCGTTTGGCAGGATAGCCTATTGACATGGGCCTTTATATTTACCTTCACACCCCTATTCTACGTAGTTATAAAGTTCTTCTACTTCCTGTTCATGCTTCCATTAGCAAAACTGTGGGTAAAACCAGTACCCGAGGGCAGATATCCCTACACTCCCAACCACCCCGTAGTAAGACAGTGGATACTAAACGCTATGATAACGGGCACCTTCCAAAACTACTATAAAGAAACACCTTGGGGCAGCGCCGCATTGTCGCGACTGATGTACAAAGCTTTAGGATGCAAGATTGGAAAAAACGTTCTTCCAACTGTCATTGTAGATCCTCCTCTCACAGAGATTGGCGATAACACAGTTCTGGGGGCATACGCATTGATAGCTGCCCACGCCATAGAAGGAGACACTCTATTCATAGCCAGAACCAAGATTGGGAAAAACTGCGTAATTGGCACAAGAGCTCTGATATGGCCTGGTGTAACTTTGGAAGACCACGTAACAGTAGGCTCTTACAGTATGGTAACACGAGGCAAAGTATTGCCCAGCCACACGGTGTGGATGGGGCAGCCAGCCGTGATGGTCAAGGATCTTAGGGAGAAGAAGAAACAACCTAGCTCCAAAAAAAGCGATTAGCACCTTAAACCCATCACAGATACTCACCAACCTTTTTTAAACGTCTTCACTTTCATTTTACAAAGAACATTTACTTTTCCATATTTTTTATAAATTTAAAACACCTTTAAAGAAAAATATAAATAAACCAATACAATGAAGTACTACTCGTTTCTCTCAAATTTTTCTAATGACTGTCAAGCGGCAACCTGTTTTTGGGGATCCCTATGTCCAAGCTACGAGAGAGTAAACTGAACGGAAATTTTACACCCGAAGATCTCTACTCATTTATGGAACAGCTAGAGGAAGCCTACTGTTCAATGCTTCGTGACAAGGACGAGAAAAGCGACGAAGACCTAGAATTGCTGAACAACCTCTATAACTCAATTGTAGAAATCAGAAACTTCATAAAGATAAAAAATTCCAAATAGCTCACCACTATTATCCCCCTCCTTTTTATTGGTAGATTAGGTAACACTAAGATACTCTTTTGCGTATTTCGCAGATTTTACATAACTAAATAATAACGTCCCTTGCATGATATCCTATCCAAAATCAGCGGGGCTTTTGTTTTGGCAAGTGAAGCTTTACTTGATGAGGATGACATCCAAACATTCTTAGAACAAGTTCAAGAAACTTACAAAACCCTACTCAGAACAAAAGAACACAAAACAACGGACGACCTAATTCTACTAAATAATCTCTGCCGCTCAATGATAAGACTAAAATTTTTGCTAGAAAGAAAAAGAAACCAAAACTCAGCATCTTCCAATAATTCACAAAAAAATAACCTAGAAGACTGAGAATTACCATTTCTTTTTAGCTTCCTTACAAAGCTGTTAGCAAGAAAGTCCCCAATTTTTAGTCGCGGGGAGTGTCAACAAAATTTAGCTTAGATATGCGGTGTTCCTTTTAAAATTTTATTCTGGGCAAGAACAGGTGGCTAGATTTCATTTCACCCCGCTTTTCTAGGAGCTCCCTCACAGGCATAATTGAACTTAAAATGCTGCTGGCAAGCAAAGATAGAGTAACCATAGATGCTTTTGTGTAGCTATTCAAGTTGTAGTTTAACTAAGGCCGTGGAGAAGAATATCTTTGAACCGCTACGTTCGGAGGTGCGGCTGAACCTTTTATCGGTAATAACCTGGTCGGAGAGATTAAATTGGTTCCATTTAAGTTTAGAAGCCGTAAAAAAAGAAAAGGTACTTAAAGGATAACGTGTAGGGGGAGCTTCCCTTGTTTTTAGGGTTTCCACCTCCTGTTTTCGGCCTTTTCTCATTTTTGGGTTTTTTAACTTTTCCAAACTTGTTTTCTCAACAATTTTTCTCATAAATCAATTCTAAACATTACAAAAAGATTTTATATGGAAAGAAAACTGTATGCGTGGATAGTTAATAGTAAGAACATCGCGGGCAGTTCTCAAGCGGTGTCAGCCAGTGATCCCCACAAACACGCCTAAAAAATAGGGCAGTTTTGATCCATCACAGATTTAATGGTCGCACTCTGCGCTTAACCGAAAACAAGTTAACAGCACCAAAAGAAGCTAATGATGAATAATCAAAAACCGAAAAAACAGTTTAAACTATGAACGTTTAATGTAGAGTAATAAAAATTATTTTGTTAATAAAAATTGGAGGATTCAAACTTGGTTGAGGCATCATCGGAAATGAATAGTAGCTTCCGCAGCGAAATTACCGCAACCCACGAGGGGGAATCACTAAATTTCTGCTACCAGTGCTCGACTTGCTCCGGCTGTTGCCCAGTATTCAGATACAATCCTAAGTTCAACCCTCGGAGAATCATTGAAAACACTTTACTGGGTAGGAAGGATCGCACAGTAGATAGCCCCACCATCTGGTTCTGCACCGTGTGCCATACCTGCACAGAGAAGTGTCCTCAAGGGGTTAAGGTTTCAGAGATCATCATTGAGCTTAAAAACCTTTCAAGCAAAAAGGGCTTGTTCCCCATACACTTGCAGGAAGAAGCGAAGGCGCTTTTGGAGTTTGGCATGGTGAGCCCTAGTAGCAAAGCTATACTGTCCCGCAGGGAAAAGCTGGGTTTGCCTGTGATTGAGAATGCGCCTCCCGAAGAGATACGAGCATTAACGAGCTTTACTGGTTTTGATAAACTGGTGGCGGGTAAGAAACCTATGGAAGGAGAAATACAAAAGAAGGAGGCAGTAGAAGAATGAGCCGAGAATACGCTTTGTTTCTTGGTTGCACCATACCGAACCGTTTGCCCCACCTTGAGGTGGCAACTAGACTAACGCTGAAGAGTTTGGATGTGAATGCTAAGGATTTGCCCGGATTTGCTTGCTGTCCTGATCCTGTGGGTTTCTCTGCATTGGACAGATTCACTTGGATTGTTTTAGCCTCCAGAAACTTGGCTGTAGCTGAGGAACAGGGATTGGACATTTTAACGCTTTGCAGTGGGTGTTTTGAATCTCTGAAAACCGCAAACTATGTGCTCAAGCACGATGGAGGGTATAAGAATAAGGTTAATGAGGCCCTAGCCAAGGTGGGCAAAGAGTATAGGGGCAGTGTTGAGGTTAGACATCTCCTCCAAGTGTTGTACGAGGATGTGGGACCTAAAAAGATAGAATCTACGGTTAAGAAGCCTCTGAGTGGGATAAAGGTGGCTGTTCACTATGGTTGCCATGTTCTCAGGCCAAGTGAAGTGGTTCAGGTGGACGATCCGTTTAATCCCACCTGCTTTGAGGGAATAGTAAAGGCTACTGGTGCTACGCCTGTTGATTACGAGAAAAAGTTCCTATGCTGTGGGGTGGGCGTTCGATCCGTGGACGAAGCTACCACGAATAGGATGATAGAAGAAAAACTCAGATATGTCAGGATATCGGGCGCTGATCTTCTCTGTGTAATTTGTCCCTTCTGTCTGATTCAATACGACATTGGACAATTCCAAATCAATAAGGCGCTGGGTACGGACTATAACATACCCGTCTTCTACTACCCTCAATTATTAGCCCTGGCTCAAGGTGTCTCAGCTGACGAACTGAACTTTAAGTTCCAAAGAATAAAGCCTGACGCGGTTCTTGAAAAAATAGAAAAATTGTAGAGGAGATTACCTTGCCTAAAATTGGCTTATTTATATGCGACTGCGGAAAAACCCTAACCAAAAACATAGACTTCGACTCGCTGACCTCAGATTTGGAAAAAACTGGAAAATTTTCTTTTATAGTGAGAAGCAGCGTTCTTTGTAAAACAGACTTGGAAAAAATGCTGAAACAGCTTAAAGCAAAAAAAGTCGACAAAGTAGTGGTTGCAGCCTGCACACCCAAACTCTATGAGTCCACTTGGGGACGCCTTCTCCAAGACGCTGGAATGAACTATTACGATCTAGTAATCTCAAACATTCGCGAACAATGCTCCTGGGTACACATGGATGAACCCAAAGAGCATGTAACAGAAAAGGCAAAAGGCCTAATACTCTCAGCAGCCAACAGAGCCGAAGCCCTAGAAGAAATCCCCTACGAAAAAATACCCATCACCCAAAAGGTTGTGGTGATTGGAGGGGGAATAGCGGGATTAACAGCCGCCCAAGAACTTGCAGAACTGGGAATTCAAGTCGACGTCATTGAAAAGCAGCCCACAGTGGGAGGACTATGCCTAGAACTAGGAACGGTGTTCCCCACACAGGACTGCTCCCTCTGCGTAAGAACAACGGGCTGTCCCGGATTGGGCGACGGCTCTCCACGCCGATGCATATATCGCGCTAACCTCGAGTTTAACCCCAAAATAAAGTTTTACACCAACTGTGAAGTGGTGGACGTTCTAGGCAGCATAGGCAACTTTAAAGTCGTAGTTAAAAAGAATCCCCGATACGTGAGCGAGGAAAAATGCATCAGATGCAACGAGTGCGTTAAGGTTTGCCCCGTTGAGGTGCCAGACGGCTTCAACCTGGGACTTACCAAAAGGAAAGCAATCTATATGCCCTTTGTTCAAGCCATACCGCAAGTCTACGCCATTGACCCTAAAAACTGCAAATTCCAAGAGTGCGAAAAATGTGTTAAGGTTTGCCCCACAAACGCCATTAATCTAAAGGAGAAGGAGGAGACCTTCACTCTTGATGCGGGCGCCATAATAATCGCCACCGGGTTCGAAGAATACAACCCCGCCCTAGTAAAGGAATACAATTATGGGCGATATCCCGACGTGATTACCCAGATAGAATTAGCCCGTTTACTAGATGTCACTGGACCAACTGGAGGTAGGCCAATCCGTTTATCTGATAAAAAACCAGTCAACCGAATAGTTATGATACAGTGCGTAGGCTCCAGAGATGAGAAACACAATTACTATTGCTCAAACATATGCTGCATGGTAGCCCTAAAACACGCCATCATGATAAAAGAACACTTCCCAGAGATAGACGTAGTCATCGAATACATGGACATACGTCCAGTAGGCTCAAGATACGAGGAATACTACCGCAGAGCAAGAGAACTCGGAGTAACCTTCATAAGAGGAAGACCCAGCGAAGTAATCTCTAATGGTAAACGACTGGTGGTGGAGGGCGAAAACAGCTTCACCGGCGAATTTGAGAAGATAGAGGCCGACCTTGTTGTGCTAAGCATGGCAATGGTTCCCTCAAAAGGAACCCAAGAACTCGCTAGGATGCTAGGAGTCGCCTTAGGGCCAGATGGATTCTTCAGCGCGGTAGACCCAAAAGTGCGTCCCTCAGAAACAAACGTTGTGGGAGTATTACTAGCTGGAGGCGCAATGACACCGATGGATATACCTAACGCTGTGTCATATGCTGCTGGTGCGGCTATAGGTGCGGTGAAGCTGCTGAACCAGAAGGAGATTGAGAAGCCTCTCCTAACGTCCTTTGTTAATGAAGAGATTTGCAGTTCCTGCAGGATATGTGAATGGGCTTGTCCCTTCGACGCGGCTCACGTGGGAGATGAAGCAGCCCAAGTTGACCAAGCAAAGTGCTTCGGCTGCGGTATATGCGCGGCTGCTTGTCCCTCAGGCTGCATCACTTTAAGGCGTCATACTAGTAAACAGTTGACAGCTGCTATTGATGGGGTTCTGGGAAATGGCGGAGAAGCCAAGAAAATTGTTGCTATAGCCTGTCTGGAGTGCGGTTATTCAACTATAGATGATGCGGGTATGCTTGGTATGCAGTACCCGGTAAATGTGAGTATCGTCGACGTTCCCTGCACAGCTTCTGTTGACCCCCAAGTCGTCTTAGATGCATTTAACAGCGGGGCAGATGGGGTGATGCTCATAGGTTGTGATCGATGCCACTATTTGAGGGGAGCTGATGTCGCCAACCTGAGGGTTTCTATGTTGCAAAAACTTCTGGAGCAGTTCGGTATCGAAAAGGAGAGGTTGCAAGCCTTTTTCGGAGATTGCCATGATGCGGGCGAGCTGATTGAGAAAATTAGAGGTATGGCTGAAAAAATAGCGGGCCTTGAAAAGGCTAAAAACCTTCTCGCGTTTTGAATCAGTTCTCCTTCTTTTCCTTTTTTTGGGTATGTTTTGGCTTTTGTTTTATTCTTTGATGGCAAATGCTCTGCATGGTAGGGTTGTTACAGGTATTGATTTTTCTGCCATGCTGTCTTGGGGTTCCAATTTTAGGGGTGGGAAACAGAAGATGAAGCTTTCCTTGTCTCTAACTTTTTCTAGGTTGAGGTTTTGAATGATCATACAGTTTGAGTTTAGCAGGATTGTGAGATTTGTGGATTTTGGGTCTTTTATTGGTTGTAGGAAGCCATTTGCTCCCTCATCGACTATGTATGGGAAGGAGGGTGGAAAATCGGGCAGGTCTAGTGCTGGGCAGTCGATTCCTAGGGCAACTAGACCGAAATCTGCAATAATTTGGGCGCATTTTTTTTCAAGTGTTGGGAAGTCGGTGAAGTATTTTTCTTGATTTGTTTTCCAGAGTTTGCCGTACCCGGTTTTAATCAGTAGCACTTTGCCTTTTAGGGTGGTTATGTCTTTGAGCTTCTCTATTAGCTCGTCGGCTGTGATATGTTCGTTTTCACCTTTTTTGAACTCAACTGTTAGAGCCTCACATATGAAGCTTGATATATCGTAGTCGTAGGGTTTTTTGCCGGCCAAGAATAGGGAGGAGGGGAAGTCAATGTGTGTTCCGCAATGTGTTTCCAGATTTATGATTGCGGATAGGTAGTGGTAGGCTTGATTTTCTATGGTTATGGTGTGTCCCACGGTTTTTACTTGAAATTCGTAATTGAAAGAATTCGGAAATGCTGCTCTTCCTATAAAATCGTAGAGGTAGGGCTGAGTTAAATCGATTGTCTTCAAAAATGCACTCCCCTATCACTTTATTTTTCCTTTCTTGTCCGTCTTGTATAATGTTTTTTAATTTCAAATTTCGCTTTTTTGGGCTGTTCTAGCTTCTTTTATTGTGTCTAAAATAGATTAGGTTTATCTTTTTAAAATATATTTTCTACTTTTTGGTTTAGTTGCTAGAAAGAATTAAAAAGTTTACCCCGTTTCCTTATATTGACTGAAATCTTTTGGGGTTGGTTTCAAACGTTTTTAGTAATTTATCTTTTCACCGTTGGAAGAGGGTGTTGTCTTGTCTGAGAAGCGGCTTACTTTGTTGTTCCACCCGGTACGCAGGGAAATCTACAGGATGATCTGTGAAAAACCGGGAACCTATTTCTTGGAGATTGCAAGCGAGCTGGCTACTCCTCCGGGCACCCTTTCCTGGCATCTTAGAACTCTGCAAAAGGCGGGGCTAATTGGGAGCTTTAAGTATGGGGGGAAATTGATTTATTTCCCCAAGGTTCTGCGTGATAAGGAGACTGAGAAGGCCTTTTTCAATCTCAGGAGTGAGACAGCCAAGAAAATATTCCGCTACATCCTTGACCATCCGGGCTGTCACCAGAGGGAGATAGCGAAAAACCTGGGTGTTCACCATGACACTGTTCGCTGGCACGTGGGAAAGATGGTTGAGACCAACCTAATAGATATGAAAAAGGAGGGTCGAAGAGTGCACTACTTTCTGGGTGAAATGGGCAAAAAGTTACTTGAAGGGAGTTTAAACGTTATTACGGATGCCTTTGTACTATTTTTGATGGACAGGTTAACTGAGCGTGCGCAAAACCCGGAAATAATAGGCAAGAGTAGCGATAGGGTTGCCGTTAAGCTTGACTGCCCAGACTTACAGGAAGACTGCACTCTGATTATCCAACTAAAGAAGTGGGAATTTGGCAACGATAAAAAGGAAACACACGAAAAGGTTGAAGGTACCTAGAAAAATATGGTAATATTGGTGTGAAGCCGGGTCTCCATTTGTCGCTTTATGCTTTTTAGAATTATTTACTTGCTGAGTATCGGGGGGAGCTTCGCAACACTTTTCAGGATGAGGTTTGGTTTTTCTCTTGCCAGAATCTCTTTTTTGATGCCTCCGCTTAATACTGCCACGGTCACCGCTCCAATGCTTTTGCCGGATCTTATGTCTGCCACGTAGTCTCCCACATACATGCTGTGGGAGGGGGTGTGGCCCAAAATACTTAATGCTTTTAGAAGGTTCTGTTCCTTGGAGAAATAGTTTTCATTCCTATTTTGTTCCTTTAACCTGGTTAGAACTACATCTACGAATTGGTCTAATTCATACCTTTTTAACTCTGACCGGACACTTTCAACACTTGCGATTCTGCCGGTAACAACACCAATACTTAATCCTAGCTTTTTTAATTGGTGGAGGGCTTCCTTTGAGCCAGGGATACTGGATTCACTTGGGGACATATTCTTGGAATAGTTTTCCAGAAAATAATCCCAAAACTGTACCGCTAATTCCTCTGGTACTATGCTGTCAAGGGAAGCATTGGAGTATACTTCCTCAAAAACCTTCTTGCTCAAGACTGGTAAGCCGAAGTTCTCCAGAGACTTGTTAAAAACCAAGTAGAATCGGCTTCTGGTGTCTATCAAGGTTCCATCCAGGTCAAATAGTATGGCTCTAATGTCTTTAAGATTCAAGGTTCAACTCTCCTGCCTGCGATTGGTAAACTTGCAAAAACTGCCTTTATGTCAGGTTCGGTGATACATTGAGGTAATCTTATAATTGACGAATATAATTTTGTTTCCTAAACACACTTTAAGCACCTAGGCTTTAAAAACTGCTCGTGGGAGACTGTAAATGTCGAAGAACCTTGAACAAATAATATTAAAGTATGCCTTGGCAAACGCTGTTAAGTTCAGTGGTAAAGCTAACCTTAAAGCAGTTATGGGAAAAATAATTGCTGAGAACCCTGACCTTAAGAGCCAGATCAAAGAGGTAGGAAAACTAGTCTCACAAATAGTTGAAGATGTTAATAAGTATACTTTAGACCAACAGAAGAAGAAATTGCTGGAAGTAGCTCCCGAACTTCTAGAGGAAGAAAAAAGGGTGGAGGAGGTAAAGGAGCTTCCTCCCCTCCCAAACGTTGAGCGTTACAAACAGGTTGTCATGAGGTTGGCTCCCTATCCCTCAGGGCCACTCCACATTGGTAACACCCGAATGGTCATTTTAAACGACGAGTATGTTAAAAAATATGGAGGCAAGTTGATTCTGGTTTTCGATGACACCATTGGCAGCGAAGAGAAAAGAATCGAGCCGGAAGCCTATGATCTTATAAGGGAAGGGCTTGAATGGCTGGAAGTCAAGTGGCACCAGGAACTTTACAAATCCGACCGTATACCCGAATTTTACAAGTACTGTGAACAACTAATTTCGAAGAATGAAGCATATGTTTGCTTTTGTGAAGCAAAAGAGTGGAGAGACAAGTACAAAGTAACTGGAAAGGCGTGTCCCCACCGCAATCAAGCGTTAGAAGTAAATCTAGAGTATTGGAAAAAGATGCTGGAAGGAGATTACGGTGAGGGAGAAGCAGTAGTCAGACTCAAAACTGGAATGGACTGTCCGGACCCAGCTGTTAGGGATCATATTATAATGAGGATTTCTGAGAGGGAGCATCCTCGGGTTGGTTTAAAGTACCGTGTTTGGCCCCTCCTAGAATTCTCTTGGGCTGTCGATGATCATCTATTAGGGATAACCCACATTCTACGCGGTAAGGACTTAATAAAGGAGGATATAATTGAGCAGCATGTCTGGAAGAAGATGGGTTGGCCTGCTGTTGAATTTGTCCACTATGGAATAATAACCTTTAAGGGCTTAAAACTCAGCAAATCTAAGGCTAGGAAACTAATAAAGAATGGAGTTTACTTGGGATGGTCTGACCCCCGGACCTGGAGTTTACAATCACTAAGAAGGCGGGGAATAAGGCCGGAAGCGATAAGGAGGGCCATGATTGATCTGGGTTTAAGTATGATAGACATTGAGTACAGTCCCGAGATTCTCTACGCTGTAAACAGAAAAATTGTGGATCCATCTGCCCATCGCTACTTTTTCGTGGAGTCACCAACAGAGCTTACTGTCAAAAATGTTCCCAACGGTGAACTTGAGGCCAAACCTCTTCTGCACCCCGATTTTCCCAAGAAAGGAACGCGAAAAATACCAGTAAGCGCCAAAAACGGTGTGATTAAGGTTCTAGTTTCAGAACAGGACAGAGCCATAATGAAGGTTAATAGTATAATTCGCCTAAAAGATCTCATTAACGTAGTTATAAAAAACCTTAATCCACTGGAATGCGAATTTCACAGCCACACAATAGAGGAGGCCCGCGAAGTAAATGCAAAAATAATACACTGGGTACCCATGGAGAAAAACGTTCCCATAACCGTCATAAAACCCGATGGAACAATTGTTAAAGGCTTCGGAGAACCAATGTGCCAACAATTGAAAGAGGGCCAACTGGTCCAATTTGAGAGATACGGCTTCTGCAGGATAGACCAAGTAACTCCCCAAATAGTAGCCTTCTTTGCACATAACTAGGACTTTTTATAACACTCCGCAAAAAAATAAAAGAAGACAAGCAAAAAAGCGAAAAAGGGGTTCCTTAAACTGTTTCAAACACTAATAAATTACACCGCATTCATGCTCTGCCTTGGGCCCCTCATTTTTGCTTCCTACTACGATTGGAAAAAAGGAGCGGTGGGAAACCGGGTCTGGATAATCATGATATTGTGTGGCTTAGTCATCACTGCAGCCAGATGGATTTACACCGCAGAATTACTATTACCCATCTTTTCAATTATGGTTACCTTTCTAGTTTCCCTGTTCCTACATGTTTGCAAAATCTTTGGGGGGGCGGACGCGAAGGCTCTGATATGCACCGCGCTGATTCTCCCACAGAATGTTTCAGCTTCTCTTACCCCCACCTTCGCCCTCACGGTACTTCTCAACACTTTTATTCTCCTAGGCATACTCTACACTGCAATATTAGGCTACAACCTAACACAGTATGTAAAGGGGAACGACCTATTCTCTGAACTGGCTTCAAAATCTGTGTGGGAGAAACTTGTGATTCTCTTAACCTGCGTCTGGCTAGAAAAACCTCCAAAAAGTAAACGTTTCCATCCCTTAAAGCACGATCGAGGTGGCAAAACAGAAGCCTCCCCAAGCTTCACCAGAAACAGCGCAAGCAAAGAAAAAATGGACTCTTTTAAAAATAAGTCAAACGCTAAACTCTATGAGAAGGGTGTTTGGGTCTACTTCACCAAGCCCCTGATACCCCTCATCACCTTTTCGGTAGTGTTTTCCTTTTTCCAAGGCGACCTCCTCTTATTTCTAATAAAATTCCTCTGAATCGCAAACATAAATGGGAAGCATTCTCATAAGACCAAGACCCACCTCCTGTTTCCCACAAAAAATTATTTACTGTTAGACGCACATAAATATTCTTTTATGGTAGAAATGCAACGTTTAAACACTGGAGGAAAATTTATGGAAGAACTCAAACAGCTTCTCAAAAAACTGGTGGAAGCCAATGGTCCCTCAGGACACGAAGAAACTGTTAGAAACATCATCAAGGAAGAATTAACCAACTACGTAGATGAAATAAAGGTGGATAATCTGGGAAACCTCATATGCACAAAGAAGGGAGCAAAAGATACACCCAAAGCCATGATTCTAGCGCACACTGACGAGATAGGGATGCTGGTAAGATATATAGAAAAAGAGGGCTTCATAAGATTCTCATATCTGGGAGGATTTTTCGACCAAATGGTTCTAGGCCAGAGAGTACTAATACACACAGAAAAGGGCGACATCAAAGGAGTAATAGGCTCAGTGCCACCCCACCTCCTACCCGAGGAGGAAAGAAAAAAACCCATAAACCGGGACAAAATGTTCATAGACATAGGAGCCACCTCCAGAGAGCAAGCAGAGGAATGGGGAGTAAAAATAGGCAACCCCATCACCTGGCTCGGCCAACTGGAAGAATTAGGAAGCAATATGGTAACAGGCAAAGCCTTTGACGACAGAGCTGGCTGCGCGGTTATGGTACAAGCACTTAAAGAAGTAAACGCCCAATGTACAGTAATCGGAGTCGCATCAGTCATGGAAGAAGTAGGACTAAGAGGAGCCCAAACCTCAAGCTTCACAATAAACCCCGACCTGGCCATCGCCATAGACGTATCAGCAACTGGGGACCACCCCGGAGTAGAAGAAAGACAAATTCCAGTAAAAATAGGAAAAGGACCAGGAATAACCATAGCCGACGGAAGACGGGAAAGTCTGGGCGGAGGTCTCATATCCCACCCCAAGGTGCTGAAACTCTTAACAGAAACCGCCCAAAAAAACAACATACCGTATCAACTGGAGATTTTTGAGGGAGGAACTACCGACGCCACAGCAGCGGCAACCTCCAGAGGAGGAGTGCCCTCTGCCACAATCAGCATACCCACGCGCTACATCCACTCCCCCATAGAGGTACTAAGCCTTGAAGACCTATCAAACGCCGTCAAACTCCTAAAGCTCTCCCTAGAAAACGCTCACAAATACTTCTAACAATCCCACTTCCCCTTTTTATTAAGAACACTTCTAATAGATTTCAAAACAGGTGTAAACTCCCTTGATTTTCGAAAAACTGGCGGAAATCGCTAAAAAGTCAAAATCCACAGTAGCCATAGGCGTAGGAGACCAGGAGGAGTACCTTCACAGAACAGTCCAAGCAGCCCAAAAAGCAGCCCAAAAAGGAGTAGCCAAGATAATAGTCCTAGGAAACATAGAAAAAATCCCAAAAAAATACCTGAAAAAAGAAACCATCCAGCTCCAAAGATCCCTCACCCCTGAAGAGACACTCCTAAAAATGTTAGCCTCAAACGAAGTAGACGCCGTGGTACGAGGCTCCCTACCCGCCACTAGCTTTCTAAAAAATGTAAAAGCGCAATTCCACGTCAAAAGCCTCCGTAGAATCGCACTGCTGGAATCCGCCAAGGGTCACCAGTTCTTCTTTGCCCCAGTAGGAATAGATGAAGCAAGAACCATACCGGAAAAAATCAACTTCGTACAGGAAGGAGTCAACCTCATGCAAAAAATAGGGATCACCCCTAAGGTTGCTATACTATCTGGCGGAAGGGCCGGAGACATAGGAAGAGATCCCATAGTAGACCAAACAATAAGGGAAGCCGAAGAAACCGTACAAGAAATCAAAAAAAGAAACATTACACAAAACATAGAAAACTACCAAATTCTCATAGAGGACGCCATAAAAAGCCAGGCCAACCTCATACTTGCACCCGACGGAATCTCCGGAAACCTAATATACAGAACACTAATACACTTGGGCGAAGGAAAATCCTACGGAGCCCCGTACACCAATATACCTAAAACCATAATAGACACATCCCGAGTAGGACCAATAAACGAATACCTCGGAGCAATAACCCTAGCCAGCGCTCTAGCAAGCAAAAGTGAAAGGAGTAATTCTCACGGCAATCTGTGATAAGGAAAACCTTACTCGAAATTAATACTGAAAATGTCCTTCCTTGCACCAAATGCGCCCTGAGAAAATAGCCTGAAGTAGTCCCCAAAAGTCGCTTCAGTCTCCTCCAATTCTAGAGGCTCAAGACCCTTAGCATAAAACTCCTCCACCAGCCCAGCCAGATTATGCTCCCCCTCTTTGGGGAAAACCTTCAAAGTATTCCTACCAACAACCAAAAAATACTTAATAGGCTTGATTTTCTCCACACGCTTCTGGTCATCCACAGTTAAACGTTTAAATTTAACCCTAAAACATTTACCCCCATTAGGCAACCCCCTGAGAAAACTTTTAGGCTCACCAAAAATAGCAACTCTCCCCCTGTCCAGAATGACGATTCTGTCACTGTAATCCGCAGTCTCCAAATCGTGAGCCACAATACAAATAGTAACACCCAGCTGCCTATTCAAATCACGCAAATAATTAAGCAACTCAATACGAAGATGCGCGTCAATTCCCGTGAGGGGTTCGTCTAGGAGTAGTACTTTTGGGTTGTGGATGAGCCCTATGCATATTGAGGCTCTCTTTTTTTCTCCCCCGGAGAGGTTTTTGAATGGTTTCTTCATCATTTCTTCGGTGTCGAATCCAAGTATTTGGAGTATTTGTCTTGCTCTTTTTTCGATTAGGTCACTGGGGAGGTTGTACATTTTTCCGAAGAAGTAGGCGTTTTTGAGGGCTGAGAATTCGGGGTACGCTGAGACTTCTTCGGGTTGGGGTACATATCCTAATATTTCTTTGAGTTTTTCCTCCTCCTTTGTTGCGTCGCATCCTGCTATGTAGACTTCTCCTCTGGTTGGCTTTATCTGTGATGTTAGAACTCGGAGACATGTTGATTTGCCTGCTCCGGATCCTCCTATTATGGCTAATATTTCTCCCCGCTTGGCGTAGAAGCTTACGTCCTGCAGTATGGTGGTTTTGCGTATTTTTACGGTCACGTTTCTTAGTTCTATGTCTTTATCGTTTGCCGGGCTGTTCTTCATTTTGTTTTCCTCTTTGTCGAATTGGGTTTAGACTAGGCCTTTTTTGAAGAAGAATGCTATGAATGCCAGGCTGAGGAAGAATGCGGAGAACCCGAAGAGGTACAGTATTTGTTGCCCTATGTCTATGAGTGTTAGTCCTCTTGCTGTTACACTGGCTATGGCTTCTCTTGCCAGTTGTAGTGGGTCAAGTCTTTGTATTGATTTTACTGGTACTGCTAGTAGTATTACTATTAGAGTTAGATAGGAGAATATGAAGTACTGGTTTGCTTGGAGTCGGGAGTTGCTTACCACAGATATGAATAGGCCTAGGCTTATTCCAAAGAAGGAGGTCAAGACGAGCACTATCAGAAAGTTGAACAGTGTTCCCACCGGTTGGAAGCTGTACAATAAAATTAGTATTCCGAGAACTATCATGATTTGGAGTAGGCTGACTAGTAGGTATGATATGGTTTTTGCGATTAGGGCTTCTGATTTTCCTGCCGGCGTGAGTAGCATTCTTCTCAGAGGAATGTCGCCGACCACACTCTGACTCGTTATCACCAGTGCTGCTCCTATAAGTAGCATGGGTAGAATTAGAGGCACTGTGATTTTAATGTCGCTTATTCCTTTCGTATCGCTGGGCCATATTGCTTGGGAAGAGGGGATAACCTCGTACTTGGTATAGTTGTAGTCCATTTTTAACTGTGCTATTGCGTTGGTTACTCCTTTTATGATTGCGCCCTGCCCCTCCACATCGCTTCCGTCAAGGGTCAAGTTCACATATGCGGGAATCATTTGGCTGGCCAGCTGGCTTGTGAAGCCAAAAGGAATTACGAGAACAGCGTTTATTTGTCTCTGCCACAAGAGGTAGACTGCCAAATCATAGCTCTGCATGGGAATGATTATACACTCGTTTGCATGCATATACATCTCGTTTATCAACGCGTTAGATAAACTCAAATTTTCAGCTGTCAGCGTGGTGTCCTGATTTATTACCGCTATCTTGTAATAATCATCAAGGGTGGTGACCCGGTACTGCGCCATCCCCATCGCGCCAGTTATTATTATTGGAAGCAGAAAAATGACCAGCAGGGCTAACCTATCCTTCATAAGCGACTCCAATTCCTTTCTGATTAAGGCCCCTATCCTTTTAACGCTACCAAAAAGTGGAGCCAGCTTCACCTTCACTAAAGAAAGCATTCTCATCATCATATCAGACCATCCCTTTTTGCTGTAAATTTTAATCTATACCTTCAGTGTTTCCGGTAATGTAAATGAAGTAGTCCTCCATGTCAACTTCAACTTTGGGTTCAACTTTTCGAACCGCAACCCCTTTTTCTCCAAGTTTCTCCACTATTTTTTTCAGCACGGCGGTGTTCTCCCCACTGGGAAATACCTTCAGTTGATGCCCCTTCTGGATCACGTATTCTACACCCTCCACATTTTTTATCATTTCCACACACTCAGAATCATACTCTTCTAATAATAGCCCTATAGCGTATCCTTTTCCGGGCAAGCGGGATTTAAGCTCCTCCGCGGTTCCAAAATCAATGAAGCCCCTATTCCTAACAAATATCGCCGCCTTATCACAATAATCAATCTCAGAAGGATAATGCGTTATTACCACCAGAGAAGTCCTATAAAGCTTATTAATCCTATCAAGATAGTTCCAGAGCTCATGTCTCCTTACCAAATCCAATCCGCTTGAGGGTTCATCAAGAAATAGTATTTTTGGTAAGTGTACTAGGGCTATGGCTATGCTTACCCTTCTTTTTTCGCCTCCACTAAGGTTTTCTACCCTCTCTCCACCTTTTTCAAATATTCCTAGGTCTTTAAGGATTTGTTTTCCTCTGCGTATGAGGTCAATTTCTGGGATATCATACTGTTTTCCGAAGTAGACTATGTTTTCCATAGGTGTGAAGTCCATGTACATGCGGCTCAGGTCTTGGGGTACGTATCCAAAGAGGGGCGCTACATTGTCTTTGTCTCGGACATCGTATCCGCATATTTTGATTTCTCCCGAGTCGGGTTTGATGTCTCCGATGATTGCTTTCATGCAGGTTGACTTTCCGCTTCCCGACTCGCCTACGATTCCCAGGATTTCACCCTCTTTTATCTCGAAGCTGACATCTGAAATAACTCGCTTATTGTCATACGATACTGTTAGTCCGCGGACGCTGAGAACAATGTTATCGGTGGTTTTGAGTTTGGGTTTTTCTGCTGGCATAAACAGGATTTTCTTGGCCACCACGTCAGTCTGGTTTTTTCGTAGTTTCACTGGTCCGCCGACTCTAAGGATGGTGTTGGGCTCTATTGGTTTATCGCCAACTGTTCCGCTTTTTATTCGCACGGCGAAGTGCCCCCCCGTTATGCTTTCCTCGACACCAACTACGTCGCCCTCAGCGTTGAGAGGCTCCCCTTCCCACATGCCTTTAATTTTAACATCGACTTTGTAGCGTTTGAGCTTGTCCCTGAGCCAAAATATAGCGGATGGGAAATTGCTTCCTTCAAAAAATCGGTCTTCGGAAAAATTTTTCTCCAAAAAGTTTCTTAGAATAAGGTTTTCAGCTTGAACATCCTCCTTAGAAGAGGGCGCTCCAATAGTCACGATTTCGCCGGGGTTAATGTTCTCGTTTCCCCGTTTGCCCTGTTTTAGGCTTACTGCTATTATGCTTCGCATGGGTGAGGAGTGGGAATCCAGATAAACTCCTTTGCCTCTGAAGTTTTCACCTGTCTCAAACCATTTGCCCTGTACCTCAACTTCTATCACGTTGCCTTCACGGTCTTCGCACCACGCAACAGCCTGGCCAATCCTTTTTCCACTGAAGTATGCCTCTTCTACGAATTCATCTTTCAAAGCTTTCCACCAGAAAGAATGTAATAATAGACAAGCTAATAAACATATAGTAAAAATATATCCTCATGAAACCCTCCAGAAAAGTCACAGCCCTCCTACTAATAGCAGCCCTCCTGCTAACTTTCCACACCGGCCTAACTATCCTCCCCCAACGAAATGTTTACCCAACAAGCCTCATAAACAACAATTACGGGTCCATTGAGTCAAAAATGGATCCCTACCTTATGTCCCTAATTCAAAATGGAGGACTCCACAATTCTTCCCAAACCAGTATAATAATCGTTTTCCAAGAATCCAGTTTCAGCTCTGGACTCCAGGCCTTGAATTCAATATTTCCAGGCATAGAAGTAAAAAAAATTTATGATTACATACCAGCAGCCGCCATAACATCCCCCCTGAGCAATATCCCAAAAATTGCATCCCTCCCACAAGTAAGCAAGGTTTGGTACGATTATCCCATCCAATTGGAACCCAAAACCCTGAAACAGTCAAATACACCCGGCGGTGAAGCCGCCCCCGATTCAAATATAGAGGAACTATGGGGCGAGAATCTCAATGGTAGCGGCATCATAATTGCTCTCCTAGACAGTGGAATAGACACAAGCCACCCAGACCTCGACGACCTAGACGATAACAGCAGTACAAGTGACCCCAAAGTCATAGCAAGCGTTTCCATGGTTGAGTATGACCCGTTCCCCTACGACTTTAACGGTCATGGAACATATGTGGCTGGCATAATAGCTGGGACGGGAAATGCTTCAAATGGAACCTATAGGGGAATTGCGCCTCAAGCACGATTACTAAACGTTAAAGTATTTGATGATGAGGGACTAAGCTTCTATTCATGGACACTCTCGGGAGTAGAATGGAGCATCAGTCATGGAGCAGACATCATAGTCATTCCCTTTGCGGGACCAGGCTACCCAGACGACCCCCTATGCACCGCAGTGGACAAAGCTGTTGAATCCGGTGTCACGGTAATAGCCGCGGCTGGAGACGATGGTCCCGCCTACCTCAGTGTGGGATCGCCGGGAATGGCTCTAAGTTGCATCACTGTAGGGTCCTATAACTCCTCCTCTGGACAGGTATGCTATAATAGTAGCCGAGGTCCCAGTTTCTATATGTGGATGGATCCCGATATTGTGGCTCCTGGATATAATATCACTTCCTGTAGAGCAAAAATCGACCTAGGACTGAACATTAGTTTCCCCTACTTTAACATTAGCGGTTACGGCAGCCCCATAGACGTGAATTACACTTGTGCAACTGGAACGGCTGCTGCTACTGGTTATGTGGCGGGAGTGGCGGCTCTTCTACTTCAAGCTTTTCCCTTCCTTACTCCTGAGGCTTTGAGAGTGGCGATGATGAAGACCGCTATAGATTTAGGTGAGGATCCTAATACTCAGGGGGCGGGGATTCTGGATGCTAATGCGACTTATCACTATTTGAAAAATCTTGGGGAGCCTTTAGGAGAAGTCACTAGAGTATTTACTCCCAGTTTACCTTACACAGGGTTTTTCTACTCGAATGACTCTGCTTCCCAACTTGAGACTTACTGTTTGGTGGGGACTTATGCTACTTTTGTCGGGATACTGACCCGAAACCTGACTTCCGATTTTAATAGCACCCACTTGTTGCAAGGTCGATTTGGATTGAAATATAATGGGAGCAGTAGTGTTACTCCTTTTCTGCTTACCACTGTGTATAGGGAAATGCACTCAATTACGGTTCCCGGAGTGGGAGACTATGAGAGGGCGGTGACTGTGCTGGGAAATGGGGAGGTGCTCATATTAATATCTGTAGACTGTTGGAACAGTACGGGCCCCACAGGAGCATTCAGGATAATGATAACCCTATTGAATGTTGGGAACACCACTCTTAGGGATTTAGCGTTGTTGACTGTTTGGGACATAGATCTTTTCCTAAACGAGTCCAACTATGCCGCAGATGACATTGCTCAATATAGTGATGTGGACGACTTAATCTATGTTTATGATTCTCACAATGATTATCCGGAACAGGTTTTGTATGTGGGGTTCATGGGCAACACTTCAAGTGCCCATGAAGTAGGAGAAAATGATACGGTTTTCAAACACTTTTTAAGCGACGAACTGAACAATATTTCGTATTATACTGGCAGTGTTGGTCTTGCTTTAAGGTGGAGCATGTCTGAAGAGTTGAGCCCTGGAGGTAAAGTGAATTTTGTGGGGGCTTTGGGAGTCGGTGGAAACTATAACCAGATGCAAGCTGCAATTAACAATACTTTGTGGGCCGAAGTGCAAAATGTTACAGACCTATGTGTAGTTAACGCTTCTATCGGTAGGGTGGGTAAACCCTATACTCCTTTTGCTTCAGAAAGCCTTATTCTAAACCTAGGTACCAATGTGACTAATGCCACTGTTTTCTTTTTTGCGAACAAGTCAAGTGATGGGAGCAGTATTGTATATCTTGAAATATTCCAGTACTATGACTTACAACCTTTCTCCTTCAGGAAAATTTCCACTAGCTGGGAACCCACAAACAGTGGGGTCTACGCTGTGGGCTGGGTGACAACTGAGCTTCCCAACTTTTTAACATTGGAGCAAATAATCTCTGGGAACATAACATTTAAGGTAAGTGAAACCTATCTTCTTGACAATTTCATTGCTCGAAATGTGTTTGTGGGCCCTCCTCCTAACTGTAGCATTCTTTTCCCCAAAGTTATCCCCCATAAGCCACTTGAACTTCGTTTCCCCCTAGACTTCGCCTACAATAATCTAACCATAATAAGTTCCCACAATCTGGAAGACATTCAAATATTCTATTCTGGTAACGCAACCCAACTCTTCAACAATACTCCACAAAAAATTATCCATAATAACTATGCAAATATACTAGTATCGTTTAACACCACGCTTTTTCCACGTCCCGGCTACTACGAGGGCTCGATCCAAATCATGGCTAACGGGGAGCACTTGGGAAACGTAAGCATCAATTTTAATCTAAGCTATCCCGAAGGCAGACTATTCTTTGACAGCATTCATAAAGAAGTGGGCCTAGAGACTTGGGGAAAAAGGCTTGAGAGCATCTACAGCGGCTACTACCACCTATCGGAAGCCCTATACAAACAAGGATGCGACATAGACGAGATTCCCTCCCTCAGCGAATACCAAGCTGAACTACTCACATTTTACGATGGAATACTCATATTCAGTCCCCAAAAGGGATTCACAGAACAGGAAATATCACTACTTCACAGCCTGCTCCACAACGGAACAAACATCCTCATATGTTTAGAACCGCAGGATGAATGCAACTGGACCGCGGTCAACCTTATAACAGAAACCTACGGAATCACGGTAAGTTCAAGCGAACCGGGAACAAAAATAATTACCTCTTTGTCTCAATCCCACCCTGTTACCCGAAACCTTAACAGTATAGAAATGGAAAATGTAGCAATTCTAAATGTGAATACCAGCATGGGAGCAGTAGCTCTTGCCAATACCTCTGATGGCGGTATAGTGATAGCTGCCACAGAGGCGGGATACGGTAAACTTCTGGTAATAGGGGACTCCTCCGTTTTTGACAGTCGCCACATAAACCTGTTGAACAACACCCAACTCGCAGTGAATGCAGTTAACTGGCTACTTGAAAACAGAATCATACTCCACACCACCCTGTTTTTGCCCAATCCTGACGGAAAAATACATCTGGGAGAAAGCCTGTACGCAGACATACATGTCACAGACATACACGGAAAAGAAATTACGAGTAACATTACACTGTTAACTGTTTACATTCTACCAAATGGCACCTTCCTGCCAATACCTGCATTTCAAACAGACCGGCCGGGATGGTATGTCGGCCTCTTCCTCACAGCTTTCACCAACGAAACTGGAGACTACACAATGATCTTATACGCAAAGGCTCACAACTATACCACCACACACTACATTTACAATTTTAGAGTGGAACCAGAGAAGCCCACAATACCCACCCTCTACTATCCCCAAGCATCAAGGGAATACATACTTTTTGGATTCGCCATTATAGGGACAATCACTTTGATAGTTGCCTCAGCTTACCTACTAGAAAGAAGACGTCTACGCAAGAAAATACTAATACCTGAACTTGACAGGGAACTCCGGAACACCATAAGAAACACCGTCAACGAGGTTAGGGCAGTACTTAAAAGCTTGGACAGAGAACTATCTAGACAGGGACTCGACGACTTTGATAAACTTAGACTAATACACGAAAAACTAGGAAGGCTTAAAATTGCTCTCGACAAAGCCAAAGACGTCGCAGAACGCGTGGGCGAATAGACGCTTTAATTGAATTCTCCTACCTTCACTTCTCCTCATAATCTAACTGGTTTTAATGTTTAGCAACGCATTGAGTTAAAAGCTACCAAAGCCCCATAAAAAAGGTAATGGTACAATCTTTTAAAACCCCTTTTTCGCGGATTTGAGAATCCCTTTGTGGGTTGTTAAAACTGCTATTTAGAATAAAAGCTTGTTAACTTCCAACAGTTAACTTTAAAGAAAAACCATAAAATCCATCGTTCCTCAAAAACAACCACACATAACATGTCGGGCAGCCGGATTCCGGCCAAAGCCCGGAATGCGGAAGGTTCTAAAAAGCCCAAAGGAGGGCAGGGCCACAATCGGGAACATCCCCACCGAAAGCAGGAGAGATGTGTCTGCTTCAACTGTTCCCCGGGCGATAGATTCGCGGGATCTTTGCTATGGTTTTTTGCCATTATGTTCCCTGATAATTTATGGTTTTATCGGTGTTTTTCCTCAATTTTTAATATTTCCATCCCCTTTAAGTGGTGAGAAACAGTTTTGAGAAGAGCCAAAAAAGGCCCAAAAACACGAGATTTTGCGAATCTAT
>JAHQXB010000040.1 GCA_029856435.1 Candidatus Jordarchaeia archaeon | reverse complement strand
TACCGTGACCGTTTGGGGGGAGGTTAGCTGGAGGACGGTGACTGTGTTTGGTCGTTCTAGGGGGGAGGATTGTTGCCTTCTGCCATTTTAGGCAGGGGATAGGGCATTTTGTCCGCTTAAGAATCCTCTACGCAGAACTCCTCTAACCACTCCAAGCTCGAAAATGTCAATCAAAGCCCAAGAAACACGCCTATGAAACGGGGATTTTTGGGGCGGGAGTAATCCACCACTTCTCACTTACTAAATAGATAACAAATAGTAACACGAGAACACGCACCTAGCGTGGGTTCTCATCCATGGAGGCGGAAGAAAAGTATTATGTACTTTTTATTCATTGTATCTTCAAATTGCTGTGTTTTGGTTTTGTTTGTTAAGGTAATGGTACCAGGTGGTCATTATTATTCTGAAGAGAGGAATAGTGATGGCTGTCATGGAGCCGATAATTAGTGCGAATCCGATTATGGAAGGTAAGAAGGTGATTAGTGAGGTTATGGAATTTGTGTTGAAGTAATCTCCTGGAGTTATTATCGTGGGTACTGTGGGGGCTATTTTAAAAGCGATAAGGTATGCGAGTAATAGAGTGGAGATTGCTATTGTGCTTCCGTAGATTAAGAGCTTAAAGGTGTCCAACCTTTTTCCACGGGTTAACTCTATGCTTCTAGCGATGGCTTTGGTTATAGTGGTTCTCTCAATTATTATTACTTGCAGAATTAGAGACAGAGTTATCGCCAAGTAGATTCCCGGAACCACGAAAACGATTAAACCCGCAATTAAAATCATTGAGAGCAGTACTGAGGCGCCCAACATTTTCCCAGAAAACCTCGCAGCAATTTTGAGATTTTTCCGTAAAGTATTCTTTTTTTCAGTCAGTTGGTCATAAGCGCATTTTATAGCCACTCCGTCTGCTACTAGAGTTAGGAGAAAACTGAAAATAACCACTAGGATGTAAATGAAGGGAATACTGAAAGTTGTAACTTGTAGGAGAGGATAGTTTCTGTAAAATGGTGAGTAAAAGGGATTGATTAAGGATAAGAGTTCAAAATTTATTATTTGGTTGAAGCCTCTTGCAAGCGAAATAATTACAATTTGAAGAGATGCCAGAAAAGCGAAGGTTAGAGTCACTTCGGGGAAAACTCTATCCCAAACGGTCAATGAAGCGTTAAGTACATCGTAAGTGTTCCTATAAGATTTGGGAAGTATGAGCCACCCTCTATTTTCCACCTTTAATTTAACAATTGCCGAAGCAAGAAATAGTAACCCTAAGGCTGATAGTCCTAGGGCTAACACAATATTACTGTTTAGAAAGTTAAATGAAGGCATAAGGGGGTCTAAAGCAAAATTGTTTCCTATCACGATAATAGGCTCAGTGTTACAGTTTTCCCACGTTATTTGGTAAAACCAAGGAAAGTACGCATTTGGCGCAAGATAAATTAGGGAGGAAACGTTTTGCACTCTGAAAATATCAGGCCTGCCCGGAAGAAGGGAGCTTATAGTAAAGTTAATGGGGCCACTTGCAAAAAGGTATCCTCCTATAAAAATACTGCTCCCTGAGGGGCCCTCAAATAACGAAATTTCAAAAGGATAATTGGGTAACTGCACCTGGGAAGTGCCGGGTGCGGAAAAAATAGCGTAAACATCACCAATCGAAGCTCCAGGAAAAGCCAATCCGCTACCTACATTCACTACTGGAGCTTTAATCGGCGCCTGCCTATAATGAGGACTAAAAAAACCAAACGAGGCTACAACCAGTGCCAAACC
The DNA here is from genome assembly GCA_029856435.1 of Candidatus Jordarchaeia archaeon. GTDB lineage: Archaea > Asgardarchaeota > Jordiarchaeia > Jordiarchaeales > Jordiarchaeaceae > Jordiarchaeum. The sequence goes on along the minus strand of JAHQXB010000040.1, from coordinate 5,718 downwards.
TAAAATAACCAATCCAATAAGTATTAACCGCTCGGTTTTCAAGTTTGAAACCCCTAAACACATTTTAGGGTAACAAGTACTTCTAATTGGTCTCGTGTAGTATAAATAATTTTGGTTTCCAAGAAGGTGTTAACAAAGAAAAATATCCTTGACTAAGAAACACGGTTAAGGAAAAGGAGAGGATATGGCAAACAAAAAATATGAAATAGCGGTTTTTAAGCCTATAGGATATGTTGAATCGGTAATTGATTCTGAGCATAAGTACAATCCCAAAGAGGTACTAGCAAAAATCATATTAGAAAAAGAGCTGGAAGAAACACTGGACGGAATCGAAGACTTTACCCACATAATAGTAATTTACTGGACACATAAACTTTCAGGCATACCATTTCCCAAAAAGGTACACCCAAAGCGTGACCCAAATCTACCAGTCAGAGGAGTATTAAGTACAAGATCCCCCATCCGACCAAACTGCATAGGACTAGCAGTAGTAAAACTGGAAAAAAGAAAAAACAATGTCCTAGAAGTCAGAGGCCTAGACGCTTTCAATGGAACACCGGTACTAGACATAAAGCCATACATTAAAAATTTAGACTGCGTACCAGAAGCTAAGGCCCCAGAATTTGTTGAAGAAGAAAAAATTATTTAACACGATAATAATTCACACCGGAACTACAGGGGATGCATAGAAGCTTTCCATTTTTAACCACCGTCTTTGTTTCCATCGTCATTTCTCCACAGCTCTCACATTTCACAGATTTTCTAATTTCGGCCATCTGTGGCTCCGCCATATCAACAATGCTTATGTTAAAAACTTCATCGTCAGGCAAATCCCCAAATCTTTCAGCAATCTTGGCAAATTTAGCCATCTTTAATTCCGGATTCTGTTCACGCATAGCCTCTCGCAGATCCATATTTTCAATCTTTTCGAAACTTTCGGGTTTAAACACCAGCCTAAGAGCAATTTTTCTGGATCTAAGGTAAAAAGTGGCTGCCATCTTTCCATAATCCCTAAATGATAGGTTACCTTTACCAAAAGTCACACCTGCAACAACCTGCAAACCATCCACTGAGCAGTTGTCGTTCTCAACAACTGCATAGAGCTCCTCATCCGAAGCCCGACTAACACCCAAAAGATTTAGAGCAGCAACACCCATCTTAACACCAATCAGCAATCCGGGACAGATATGTCCATGAAACTTCACGGCCTCTTCAACTAAGCCCAAAAAATCAACCACAAAATCAACCTCCCTAAAAAGTATTCCTCTAAAAAAATATGGCACCAAAATAATAGAATATTAAAGGAAACACGTCTCCTATTTGGATTCGAAGATCCTCAAACCCAGCAATGCTAAGATTGCCTTCCTTACTGCTATCAGAGCTACTTGAGGATCCCAAAGGATGGAGGTAGATAAAGGAGACGCGTCCCCACACAAATTATGTTTTCCAATTTAAAAACCCTTTTGCTTCTGAACATATTCTGAAACCCTATGAGCTGCAGTAGCCCCTTGGCTGACCGCAACCACCAGAAGCTGCAAATCGGTTGTCACATCGCCCACAGCATAAACACCTTCAATGTTAGTCCTTTGATCCCTATCCACCTTTATAAATCCCCTCTCATCAACCTCAACACCCAGCTTACGGTAAATATCTGTGTTAGGGGTCATACCCACCGCAAGAACCACCATATCCACCACTAGTTCAAAATCCTCATCTTCATCCAAGTCATGTAAAACTACCTTCTCCACAGTATCTGTTCCCTCAATTTTCACCAGCTCCGTCTTTGACAAAAGCTTAATCCTATCTGACCGCTTAACCGCCTTAACATTCTTGTCAAAACCCACAAGATCCTTCTCCTTATAGGCAAAGGTAATCTTATCCGCAATATTCTCCAAAGCCAAAGCTGACTCTAAAGCCTGCTCTCCATTACCATAAACCAGCACCCGCTTACCCATAAACTTCTCGGGATAAGAAACATAATAGTAAACGCCCTTATCACCCTTAGTAAAATCAGCTTCACCAGGAATACCACAAGCTAGAGGGAGAGTGCCCGTAGCAATAATCACCGCTCTGGCACGATACGTACCTATTGAAGTCTTAACCACCTTCTCTGGAGAAACCTCATTCACAAACTCGTTTTTCATCTCTACACCTAAATCACGAGCCTGTTTCAACAAATTGGTAACGAAATCTCTGCCCAAGGTATTATCAGGCAGCCCCGGAAAATTAAGAATCTTCTTGTTGGGATAAATTGTTGATAAAACTCCGCCCCAAGACTTACCCTCAAAAACTGCCACACTCAAACCCCTAGCAGCGGTCTGAATAGCAGCAGTAAGCCCAGCAGGCCCACCTCCAACAACAATCACATCATAATCAAAGGCACCTTCAACTCTCGCTTGAACACCAACCTCGCCTCTTTCCTTACGAGACAAATAATCCTTGATAGCAGCATGTAAAGCATCGGCAGCCAAATTACTACAATGCATTTTAATAGGGGGCAAACCCTCCAACTTCTCCGCCACATCTTTGCGAGTAATCTTCAAAGCCTCCTCCAAAGTTAAACCCTTAGCCATCTCAGTAATCATACTACTAGTAGCAATCGCTGAACCGCAACCATAAGTTTTAAACTTTATATCCTCAAGACGACCATCTTTTGAAACTTTTATTGTCATTTTCATCATGTCACCGCATAGGGGGTTCCCCACCGTTCCTTCTCCGTCTGGATTTTCAATTTCTCCGACATTTTTGGGATTTTTGAAATGTTCTTTTACCTTTTCACTATATTGTGTAGGTTTCAACGGCCATTCCTCCCATTTCTTATCTCCTTTTTTGTTAATAATTATCTTAATTTTGAACTTAACTTTTCTTATTTTCGCATGTTAACTTGTGTTTACAATTGTTAATATACAATTAAAAACACCAATTAGGTGCCTATAAATTTTATTGTATCAGATTCACGAAACCTCTTTTTCTAGAATCTCTCATATTTATGACCCTTATAAATAAAGGAATTAAGGTATGTTCTTTTCGATTTAATTTTAATTAGGGTGCGGATTTTTGTTTAACATCCTATTGCCAAGGAGATTCGCATTTTTCGGAGGGGGATGAGATGATAAAAAGCGCCTTTTGGAAGGGATATATAGAGAGTTAATAATTTAAGGGGAGTAAAAGAATCACTAAATGATGAGTTAGGGATTGCGTTTGTTTCTGAAATGACTCTTTCTGTGAAACGTTTGTACAAGCTACATAAACACTTGATGTTTTAATGTTAGGTTTGAATATTTTTAGATGAGGTTTAGGATTTGGCCAATGTTTTTTATGTCTTTGCCCAAATGTACTGCCTTTATGCCGGGGCATCCCTTCATAACGCTTCTGATGTTTAGTTCTTGGTCGTCAACGAAAATTATTTCAGGATAGTTTATCGGGATTCCTTCTTTTTCTTCCAGTAGTTTAACTATTGTTTTTATGTTTCTGTTTTTGCCTTTGTGGTTGATTTGGGGATAGATGAAATAATCTGCGATTTTGAATAGTCTGAGACACTCCAAAACTAGGTTGGGTTCAGGGTCGTTTAGGCTGGCTATTGACATTAGGATGCCTTTTTCTTTTAGAGTTTTGAGTAGTTCTCGGACTTCTGGGAAAAGTTTGACTTTTGCGTCTTGGGAGTCTCTGATTTCGTTGGTCTCAACTAGTCTTAGTGGAGGTTTAAGGAAGGATGTAAAGGTCACGTTGACACTCCATAGGGTTTCATCCACATCGAAAACGATTAGTTTAATTGGCAAAGTGGGTTAACTCCGGTAGACGCGTGTCCATTTAGTGTTATCAGGGGATTTAAGCTTAAACTGCATAAAAAATTTTTGTGTATTTTTGGCTCTTAAAATTTCGATATTTGAGGTTCACTCGGTTTCTTCGTTTTGTTGCCACATTTTTTAACTGAAATTGTTTTTGATTCATTAGTTTAAAGGATTTTAGGATTTGGAACTAGATAGTTTTATTAGGGGACTCAACTATAACTTAGGGCAAAAAACAGGGGTGACATCATTTGAAGGGGGCAACTGTCCTCCTGATGGTTTTGGGGATTTCAATTCTGCTGATTGGTGGTGGACTTTTTATCACGCAGCCCAATCAAACATTTTTCACAAATAACTATCCGGCACGAGACACTCCCCTTGGAATCTTAGCCTTCGGCTATTCTTTTGGAGACTATTTCTTCATTTATATGGCGCCAGGATCGCAAGCAATGCAGTTTATTTTCTATCCTCTCACTACACTCAACTACTTTGGGGGATTTCTTACATCCAATAACGCTGTGAATATCAAGGTATTTGGACTTTTTGACCTTGGCACACCATTGATTCAGATTGGTAATACACGTCTGGCAACCTACTTTTCCGACCTTTACGCAAAACCATCTGCTTTTGGAGGCGTAGTGCTAAGTATTGAGAATCCAAGTGGCGCACCAGCGATTGTAATTGGGCAAAGCAGGCAGTACACGATGAGCCTGAAGTGGAATCCCATGATACTTATGAGCCTTTCACTTTTGGCGCTAGGCGTCTTCATCGCACTAGTAGGTATGGCAGGTGAGAAGACAGAGTTTGAGCCCCTTCAAAGTATACCATCCACCGCGGAAGAAACTATTACCACAGGACTGAGAATTTGGAAGAAAATATTCGCTTCGACTGTACTTCCCTATGGGCTCATATTCTCCATTTATGAGTTGATTATTCTTCTTGGCAACAATTATTCCCTTATGCGCCTCTACTCCACTAGCTCAGCGGCGTTCACAGAAGCTTACGCAGTTCTGTACGGCGCCATGTTTGTTGGTTACTTCTTTATTGTGTTGGCAACAGGTATGGTCATAAAAGCGACCTCAGACATGATTGAGGGTAAAAAGCCAAGCCTAACTCAGAACCTTAAACATGTTCTAAGGCGCTTATGGAAATTGTATATTGCTTACCTTGTTTACGGCTTGATTGTTGGAGTAGGGTTCCTCCTGCTTGTAATTCCTGGAATCTGGTTGGCAATAATTTTCTCTTTAGTTCTACCTGCCATAGTGGTTGCAGATAATGGGCCAATGGAATCTTTCGGAACTAGTAAGAGCCTCACCGAAAATGATAAATTGAGAACCCTAGGAGTTCTCCTCGCATCGGGCCTAATCGCACTCATAGCGTTAATTCCAGCCCTCCTAGTATACTATCTCTTCTATCCAACGACCTTATCCGCTGGCTCCATTTTCAGTGAGCCAATAACCAGCCAATTCATAGCCTTTAACTTGCCCTATACGTTCGCCTGTGTAATTTTAATGATTATAGGCGCAACAACAGACATAGTTTACCCGATAATCTTAACAACTTGGTTCTATGCCCTAGGAGGCGCATCCGGATTAACCCACAAAACCTACACGGTAAAGCCAAGTGAGGAAGAAATAGTCTGCCCCAACTGCAAGAGAACAATTCCCAAATCAAAGTTCTGTCCCTACTGTGGGCATAATTTGGATTCCACTCTGAAACATTAATATACATCAATATTTTTTATACCTTCTATCAATTAACATTTTTTGAATTTCGCTCACTTAATGATCCGTTAATTTTCAGATGTGGGCATAAAAAGTTTTTAGTGCATTTTGGGATTTGGGGCTGTTTTGAAGGACAAATTCCCAATGGAAAAGGGGTTTGGTTCCCTTGTGGAAATGAGCCTTATTAAGGCTCCTTCTGGAAAAAG
>JAHQXB010000162.1 GCA_029856435.1 Candidatus Jordarchaeia archaeon | reverse complement strand
CACGGTTAGCGGCAGCCGGATAACTTCGCAGGGAACCACGGAGGTAGAAGGCCAAATAACCATGTCTGGCGACATTGGAATTTCCGGGTACAACTACATGGAGGGCTCAATAACTGTGGAGGGAAGTATGAACATTAATGATGGTTTGACGAGAGGTACACTGAATCTGGTTGTTTATGGGACAATGGAGACTACTGGCTCTATGACTATAATTGGCGGTGAGATAAGTATTCCTGATGGGCGAATAGTTATGAATGGCACTGGCTCCTACATTACGGGCGACACGATTACGGTTACCGGAAGCCAGATAAATTCTGTGGGAAAAATTGAGGTTACGGGAGATGTGACTATGCGGGGCGATTATTTTGAGATTGGTGGAAAGAGCTACATTAAGGGTCCTGTTACCGTTTCGGGGTCGCTGGACGTTAATGGTGGCATGATGAGGGGAACAGGAACAATAGTGGTGTCTAATGGTTATATGCAGACAGTGGGCAGCATGAAGATTAGCAACGGAGTGATAAGGGTTCTAGATGGGAAAGTGGTGATGGACTCCACTGGAACCTATATTGGTAGTGCGACCAGTATCACGGGGAAGCTTAATGTGGCGGGCACCATTGTAAATTCTGGCTTGGTGTCTTTGAGTGGCAATTTTCAGATATTGACTCCCTTGAGTATCACTGGTTCCATGGTAACAGCGGGTGTTACGAGTATGGGAAATCTTGGTGCCATTAACGGCATTTTGGTGATTACGGGGAACGTTGTAATGTCGGGCGTGACAGTAATTAGCGGCGACAACAATGTTATTGGCTCCATGACAATCACCCCACTGGGAGTGTCCATTGATGGTATAGTGGGTCTAACGGGAATCGTTCACACTACAGGTGGTCTACCTACTATGTCTCCTTCGACGGCTCTCGAGGTTTACGGGGGCTCAATGATGGGGATATCATTACCGCATGTGGCTCTCGTGGCGGATCCACTTGCGCTTGTGGCCTTGGGCATTCTGGGCATGGGTTCTGTGTATGTGGTAGTAAGAACTGTTTACATGGGGGTCAAAGAGAGGCGCACCCTTGTTCTTAGGGTTAGAAGCATCGGGCATACGTTACGGGATTCTGGCAGACGTTTAATCGGTAGGGTGAGAAGGATTCCCAGCAGGATTAGAAATAGGTAGGGTCTAGATGAGAGGTAGTGGAGTGGTGATAAAAATGGCGGATACCAGTTTGTTTGAGCGTTTCCGTTTCTGGGGCTGGGTAGTTACAGATGTGGCCGTTATTGCTTTCTTTGTGGTTCTGGGTCTTTCGATGGTGTTTGGTGTGGGGATTAATGGGATGTCTACTCTTCCCATAATCTCTTTGGTACTGGTAGGGTTGGCTGTGTTTTTCATCGTTGGACTTGGATTTGAGATTTATGGTAGCATAAGAATTTGGCTCACCAGACGGAGATCTACCCCGGAAGCCTATGTGAGGCGTTCAGCAAAAAGAGCCCAAGCATCGGGAAGTATGAGGAACCCATTTAGAGGACTTGTTGAAAGGCTTAGGGGTTAAAGGTGGCTTACTGTTTCTGGTGGCCAAACTTGCTTGCTACCTTTTTTTATTTCAAAGGTGAAAATTTGATTTGCTTTCCGGAAGGGGGAAAATTTGAGAATATTTTCAGCGTTTGATAACGTTTATATGTGTTTTCTAATTGTATTTTTTAAGTAAAGTTTGTTGGGTGTGGTTGGTTTGCCTGGTAAGCCTAGGAGGTTTGAACCCGAGGAGTTTGTTAAGGTGACTTTGAGGGTTCCTAAGGGTCTTTATGATAAGGTTTGGGGTTATGCTAGTCGTTATGGTTTTTCTTTTAATGAGGCTGCGGATCGTTTAATGGCTTTAGGTATTGGAGATTCAGAGTTTGCTGATAGGGAAGTGGTGTGGGCGAACAAATTTTTTTCTGAGTTTCAGAAATCGGAGATGTTTTCTGAGTTGAGGGATGTTTTCAGGGAGGGGTTGGCTGAATTTTTGAGGAACTATTTTGAGAGAGACCCCGAAACCCTTGCGAAGGAAATCATTGCCTACGCGGGGAGCCATTTTGATTATTTCCGGGAACTTTTAACAATTGAAAAGGAACGTCTGGCTAAGGCCATTGCTGGAAATAGTGTTGAGGTGGAGCAAAAGTTTACAGAGTTTTTCGAGCTGCTGGACTGGGTTTGGGGCTGGATACGCCACAGTCACAAATCCAAAAACCAGAAGCAATAAATACAGGAATTTAATTACCCAACGAACTTTTACTCATTTAGAGAACCTTGAAAAACGTGGGGAGAAAAAACATACTAAAAAAGGAGGCTTCCCGCGACTGGAGTAGGGGGCTTCCTTGCTAATGATTCCTATAAACCTTTGTGGCTATTTTTTGGTGTGTTTTGGTTTTTTGGAGTCAACTATTTTTAGGGAATTTAACTATTTTAGGTCCGCTTATTTTGAGCCTGCTGTAAAGGGCGTTCATTTTTTAAAAAGAGAGGATGTTAGAAAGTAGGGGTTTGTGTTTGCTTTTATTTGAATACTGGTTTCCTCTTTTCTATGAAGGCGGTTAGCCCCTCTATGAGGTTTTCTCTTTCTTCCACTGCAAATTTCATGAAGATTTCTTGTTCCAGTTTCAGGCCTTCTTCTAAGGGTAGGTCTCGGCTTTTGTTTGCCAAGTATTTCATATATTTTAGACCGCCAGGGTTCTTTTCCGCAATTCTTATAGCCAGTTTTTCGGCTTCTTCAATTAGTTTGTCGGCGGGCACCACTTGGTGGACTAGCCCCATGGTTTTGGCTTCTTCAGCTGAGAGCCATCTGCCTGTGAATAGTAGGTATTTTGCGTTTTGGTCTCCTATTTTTCTAGGCAGCCTTTGGGAGCCTCCTCCGCCCGGTATCAGGCCGAAGTTGGAGTGGTAGTCTCCTATTCTGGCGTTGTCCGCCATTAATACGATGTCGCAGCAGAGAATGAGTTCCAAGCCTCCGGCCAGGGCGAAACCGTTTACCGCTGCAATTACGGGCAGTCTGGTTTTTTCACAGTTGCTGAAGGCTTCATTTAGGGTGGTAATCATTTCCCAGCCCTTCTCAAAGCCCTCATCGAGTAGAGATCTTACATATTTTAGGTCTGCTCCTGTGGAGAATGTTCCACCAGAACCAGTAATAATCAGAACCCTAATCTTGCGGTTATCTTCTAGGCTCCGCACAGCTTCCAAGAACTCCTTCGCCATCTGGTAATTCCAGCTATTCATGGCCTCGGGTCGATTTAGAGTTATTTTCGCTATTCCTTTTTCTTCGTCTTTCTCAAGAATTAAACACCCATAAGACAAGCAACAATGTCCTCCATAACCATTTTTGAAGCAATTGCTTCAACTCGAAGCAAAATATGATATATGCTTTTCGCATAGTTTAAATAAGCAACAGGTGATAGTCACATTTCCATTTGGATGTCTTTTTGATTGTTGACAGCGTGGAGCAGACGGTATACGCCCTACTTTCAATGTTAAGGCCCGTTAGGGTGAAATTTTCCCCTCTTTGCTAACAGGATATATCTTTATTATGTTACTCCAATTATGACTAAATTTTCCCAAATTTAGAGCTTATGAAAGAAGGGGTATATGGATAGGGTGGGTAAAGTGGTTGAAGCTTTTCCTTGGAGACGTTTATGTGTGGGTAGTTTAAGCTGATGGTTCTTGGGGTTTTCTGCTTAATTCCATTTCTCTCAGTTTTCTTCTGAACACTTTTCCCACCGCGGTTCTGGGGATTGCATCAATGAATTCTACTTTTCTGGGCCACTTGTATCCTGCCATGTTTTCCTTTGCCCAATCAATGATTTCCTGTTCCTTAATTTTGCCCTTATACTCCTCCTTAAGTACCACAAAGGCCTTAATGTTTTCTCCAATTTTGGGGTCTGGGACACCGATTACCACACATTGAAGTACTGCGGGGTGCTTTAGTAGTTCGCTTTCCACGTCGTCGGGCATAACCTTATAGCCCTTATACTTGATTATGTCTTTGAATCGCCCCACTATGTAAAAGTAGCCATTCTCATCCATTCGGGCCAGGTCACCCGTGTGAAGCCAACCATCCTCAGTTATTGTTTCCCTAGTCTTTTCAGGCTGCTTCCAGTAGCCCTTCATCACCTGTGGTCCTCGAACCATAAGTTCGCCCACCTCTCCCGGCGGTAGTTCCTGTGTTCCCGTCTCAAGGTCTACAATTTTTGCATCGGTGTCTATTATGGGTATCCCTATGCTGTTTCCTATTTTGGGCAGCCATGGTGGCTGGCTGTGAGTCACTGGGCTGGCCTCAGAGAGACCATATCCCTGACCCACATCGAGGTTTGTGACCTTTTTCCACTTATCAGAAATCACAGTCTGTAGAGTATCTGCACCGGATATCGCTAGTTTTAGGGAGGAGAGATCATACTTTCCAAAGCTGGGGTGGTTTACCAAAACAAAATACATGAGGGGAATTCCCAGGAACGCTTCACTTTTGTACTTTTCAATATCCCTCATCACCACTTCGGGGTCGAATCCCGCATACATTATCATCATAGATTTTGCATATATGTATGTCTGAACCATGGTGAATCCGAAAACGTGGCACATAGGCAAGGTAGCGATAACTGTGCCCTTGCCCGCCCTAGATCTGTCGTCTCCCCACTGGGAATAGGTACTGGCTATTACATCTGCCACTATGTTATAGTGGGTGAGCATTACGCCCTTGGGCAATCCCGTGGTTCCACCACTATACATTAGTGCGCAGATGTCCTCCTTCGGGTTTATTGTGACATCTGGGGGTTTGGGGGGATACTTTTCAATCATCTCTGCGAATTTTATGGTTCCCGGTATTTTCTCGCCCACCACTATTACGTTTTCCAGTTCCACTTCCTCCCTCGTTTTTTCAATCACTGGGTAGAGGTTAGAGGTGCAGATGAGTGTATCTATAATTCCACTGTCCCTCACAATGTGGGCGATGTCTGGGGCTTTAAGCAGGGGATTTATGGGCGTAACTGCTCCCCCAGTTTGGGTGATTCCATAAAGGGAGAATACGAACTCGGGAGTGTTTGCCATAAATACTGCTACGGAGGAATCTTTTCCCACTCCAAGGTCTGCCAGCGCAGCTGCAATTTTGTCACTATGATACATTAGTTCACGATAAGTGTACTTCTTTTCCTGGGGAGTATAGTAGACCGCCACATTGTTGGGATAATTCTCCGCGGCGTCCCTCCCAAAATAATGTATGGGTATTTCAGGATACTTAATAGTTCGAGGAATGTTTATCTTCCTTCCCTCATATGTGGCTTCTCGGTACCATTTCTCCCAAGGGCGATTGGGGCGAACCCAAGGACTGGGGCTTTCAAAGTCAAACACAACCTCAAATAGTGACTCCTTCTCTCCACTCAAACTTAAACCTCCAAACACTTTTAAAGTATATTTATCAAAAACAAATAAAAATGCTTCTATACAACCATTTGGGGAACCTTATAAATTTTTAACACTTTTAATTGATTATTGATGGTGGTAGACCCATATTTGGAGGTTTATTTTTGGCCAATTCTTTTATAATTGCTGTGGCTGGTAAAGGAGGAGCGGGCAAAACAGTTATCGCAGCCCTCATGGCGATGGTGCTCAAAGATGTTTCGGGGCTTCGCTTGCTTCTTATTGATGGAGATCCTTCAACATCCCACCTTGCAAGAATACTAGGACTTAAAGTGGAGCGGACATTGGAAGACCTTAGAAAAAACGTTATAAAGGTGGCGGGTGAGGAAGACGAGGAGGAAAAGGAGGAAATGGTGAAAACACTGGACTATTATCTTCTTGAAGCTCTAGTTGAGGATAAAGGGTTTAACCTCCTAGCTATGGGCACTCCGGAGGGTCCGGGTTGTTTTTGTCCGGCAAACACCCTGCTTAGAGACGCTATTGAAACCCTATCAAAAAACTTTGACATAACCATCGTTGACTGTGAAGCAGGACTCGAACAGATAAACAGAAAAGTGGTCAGATCCGTGAACAAACTCCTAGTAGTCACTGATCCTACACTAAGGGGTCTTCAAACCGCAGACGCAATAAGGGAAACAGCCTACAAATACACTCACTACCAAGAGATGGGTCTCATAATCAATAGGGTAAGGAGCCAAGGTGAAGCACGTAAAATAATAAAGCGGGCAGAGGAAATCTCACTGAGGGTGCTTGGTACTGTGCCTGAAGACGAAAACATCACAAAACTGGACACTCTTGGAAAGCCCATAACTGAACTTCCCAGTAGTGCGCCAAGCCTAAAAGCCGTAAAGAAAATTTGTGAAAAATTAAATTCTATACCCTTCTTCTGGGATATTTCCCATACTTTCTGAAGGCCCTAATCATGATGTCCACGTTTTCAGGTTTAAGATCTATTGCTTCTGGTTGTGGGTAAGCTCTTCCCATAAAGCCTCCATCAAAGCTTCCCAGAACCTCAATCATGTGCTTTGCAGCTTCCTCTATCTCTTCTCTGGTGCCAGTTTGGAGAGTTTTTTGAATATCCACCACACAGAAGAAGCAAATCCTGCCTCCAAAATCTCTCCCCAACTGGTCCACTCCCAAAAGCTCAGGCTGATCCAATTGTAGGACATCCAGCCCAATTTCAACTAGGTCTCCTATTATATCATATATGTATCCACAGCTGTGAAGGAAAAAATGCATTCCCCGACTGTGAGCGGCTTTAACCATCTTCCTGTAGCGGTGCTTAAAGAACTCCCTCCAAAGCTGGGGGCGCATCCACAATCCTTGCTGCGTTCCAAAATCATCATAGGCAATCACCCCATGAACCCCCCGAGAACTCCACATGTCAATCAATCCCAAATAAAAATCTGTTACTCGGTCTGCAAGCTCTTCCACTCTCTCCTTCTCCAAGTACATATCCTTAAGGATCGTGTCCGCTCCTCTAAGAAACTGTAAGCGTTGGAACAGAGTAATCTCCAAGCTGCCGAGAATATACCTATCTCCCGCCCAAGTAGAAATTTGGTGCTCGGCACTTGGAATCTCAAAAGTAAAATCTCCAATTCTGTAGGGAATGGGATCTGTAAACCGCTCCTCTAGGTAGGGGTCGGGAAATTCATAATCCTTCAACTTTTCCCAAGAGGTTATGGGTGGTATAACAACGTTTCCCATTGTTTTGCCACCCAGATTATCCCAGACGCATCCCCACTCATCCTCTCCTATCCGACTCGGCTTCCAACCCCTAGAGTGGGTGTAAAGCACCTCGATAAAATCGCTTTCAGCCCAAGGATTCTCAGGACTCAATAATAGGCGATAAACAGGCACCCATTCTGGAGAGCGAAATTCGATAGCCCGCATAACATTATCCAAGCGCTCCATAAGTTCATCTACTCTCCCTTCATAAAATTTGGCACTCCCCACGACTAAAAGTGGGGGCTTTCTCGCCAACAGCTTGTAAGGTTGCTCTTATAATTTACTCTCCGCACTCTTGGTTTATTTTTTTCTATTTTGCGGAGTTTGCATGGCGATATGGAGGATGCCCGCCTTTACCGAACAATTCTTCGGAAACCCCCAAATCCCTGCAGAAGAAATGAGCAGAAAT
>JAHQXB010000021.1 GCA_029856435.1 Candidatus Jordarchaeia archaeon | reverse complement strand
ATAATTGGCCCTAATTCTCAGGGAATTCTCAACATGAAGAAAAAGTTGGACACCGCCTTTGCGCCCCATAAAGATATCATTCCCGGAGGAGCTGCCATAGTTAGTCAGACAGGCACCTTTATAGCCTGCGCCAAATACTATTCCGAAGTGTTTGGAGGAGTAAGTCACATAATTGATTTGGCAAATATGTGCGATGTGGACTTTTCAGACACCCTAGAATATTTGGGCAACGATCCAACTGTGAGAGTTATAGCCCTGCACATAGAAGGATTGCGTGATGGTAAGAGGTTTATGCGTGTGGCAAGTGAGATCTCCCAAAAGAAACCAATTATTGTTCTGAAGTCGGGAGTGAGCGAGAAGGGTTCAAAGGCCATTCAGGCGCATACTGGTTCGCTTGCTGGCAGAAATGAGGTTAATAAAGCGGCTTTTAAGCAGGCGGGCTTAACACAAGCAGTAGACCTGGATGAATGGGCGGACATAGCAAAAGGGTTTAATGTGCTTCCACCCTTAACGGGAAATAGGGTGGGAATCCTAACCTTTACAGGGGGACTGGGCGCATTGCTTGTGGATGCTTGCGAGGAATTCGGCTTGGACCTTGCGGAACTCTCAAAAGAAACTGTGAGCAAAATTAGAGAAATATCCGCAAGCTGGCTTAAAGTCGATAATCCAGTTGACATGTTCACAGCCTGCCAAAATTTGGGAATCATACAAGCCTACAACCTAATCTTGGAATATATGGTTAGAGATGACTCAGTAGACTCATTGGTTCTGATAATACCCCACTTTACGGGAACAGTTGAACCCAGAGACGCATTCAACAATATAAAAATAAACAAGCCCACAATTGTCATAGGAACCACAGCCGCGATAGAAAACGCCGCAGCAGAATGGACGAAAAGCGCCCAAGAACTAGAAAAGAAGGGAATAGCAGTTTATTCTACCCCAAGAAAAGCAGCAAGGGTTCTATCAGCACTCTACAACTACTACAGGAGAACAAAACACAAAGGATTCTGAATTTGTTGCCCCCTTTCCTCTGAACTTTTTCCCTTCATGAGGGGTGCCGTGCTTTTCTGATTCTTCTAGTAATAGGAACAATCTTAGCGTTGTTCAAGATTTTAATCGCATAAACTTTTCAAAACTTTATGCTTGCGTCGAAGTTGTTGGGTGCTTGTTTTACCTGCTTGGATGAACGTTTTGCAATTACGTGTCTAAATTTGTTTCATGAATGTTCAGCCTTCATATTCGTGAAATTAAGCATTGCCTGTGGGTCTTGAGTCAAAAATATAAGTGTTTTATTATGTGGAGAGGTTAAAGTTTTTAATTGTTGTAATCTATAAGTTTATATTATTCGTAGATTAAGGTATTATAATTTTGATTTGGAGTGTAGCGGTGTTGAGGATAACTAAGTGGACAATTGCGAGAGTCGTGGCGGCGATCGTAACTGCCATAGTGTTGGTATTTCTGGTGCAGTACATTGGATTAGACCTTATCCTGTTCCTTATCAGAAACATGAACCTGTACTGGATTATGGTGTTTGTTGGGGTTTATACGTTCACTTTTGTACTGCGAGCGATTCGCTGGAGGTCAATTATAAAGGCGACAAACCACAACGTTAGCGTTCCCTACACAGTAACTATGCTCTGGTCTGGATGGTTTGTAAATGAGGTAACGCCTGCAAAAATTGGGGATGTTGTGAGAATATACTTACTATATGATAAGGATAAAGAGATCTCGTTAGGGGAGAGCACTTCCACGATTGCTGTGGAGAGGATCTTTGACATTTTTGCAATGGTGCTAATTGCATCAGTTCTTTTTGGGATAATTTGCCTGAATACCGCGATTCCTGATGAGTACAGGAATGTTATTTTGATAGCCTTTGTGTTTGGCTTTGCCCTAGTTGGGCTAATAGTAGCCTTCATCTTTTATGGTGAAGGATTAATCGGTTTTACCCGGCGTATTTCCCCCAAACTTCACGAAAAACTGAACTTATTTGTTGTGGGCTTCAAAACGGGTATGGAGCAACTATACCACAAGCCTAAAATGCTGGGAGTTGTGGCTTTATTATCCTTTCCCATATGGATTCTTGACGCTACCTCAACCATTTTTGTAACTCGCAGTACTGGATTTTTTTTACCGATAGATATTTGTCTGCTGGCTTCCGTTATTGGTTTCTTCACAAAGTTACTTCCTTTGCTACCTGGTGGATTCGGAATCTACGAGTTCGGCGTGGGCTTCATACTCTCCATGGCAGGGCCATTCGGCTTGGGTACTGGCTACCTTACGCCCTTTAGTTTAGGTTTTGCATTATTTCTACCTCTAAGTTTAGGTGTAGCCTTCGCACTGCTGGACCACATTGTCAGATTTGTCTACTGTTTGGCGACCGGTATTCCTTCAATCATATATAACGGTGTGGGGTCAAACTTTTTAGCCCAAAAAAAGGCTCCAGTTGAAATTGGAGAAAAATCAAAAACTGGTCGGTAGATGGAAACCTTGATGACTTAAAACGTTGGGCTCTGGAGGTTTGCGTGTGGAAAAATTAAAAGTAACAGTTCTCATACCCTGTTATAATGAGGAGAACAATATCCTCGAAATCATAGATTTGGTCAAGAGGGTCGACTTGGGGTACCCCAAGGAAATCATTGTTATTGATGACGGGTCTGAGGATAGCTCTGTAGATAAAATCAAAACTCAAACTGGCATTAAACTGCTACAGCACAAAAAAAACTTGGGGAAGGGGAAAGCTATTCAAACCGGGCTTTCGCATGCAACTGGCGACATAATAGTCATCCAAGACGCGGATTTGGAATATTTCCCAAACGATATACCTCGCCTACTTGAACCTCTCATCAAAGGACAAGCAGATGCCGTTTATGGTTCAAGATTTCTTGGGGTAGCAGATGGAATGTCCCTTTCGCACAACTTTGGAAACAGGTTTTTATCTTGGGCCACCCGCCTTCTCTTTAAAAATTCAATCACAGACATAATGACAGGATACAAGGTCTTCTTTAAAAATGCCCTTGACGGAATTAGTTTAGATTGCAAGGGGTTTGAATTGGAGCCGGAGATAACAGTGAAGCTGCTCAAAAAGGGCAAGAGGGTAGTAGAGGTACCCATATCTTATCGTTATAGGAGAAAGGGGAAGGCTAAAATCGGGTGGAAAGATGGAGTAATTTGTCTCTGGTGGCTTATCAAAGGAAAATTTTCAAAATAGTACTCAAACACCCTCCAACAGTAGAACTAATTACCTTCTAAATGCCTTTAAAGATGCTTCTTTATGCGGAACCGCACCTTGCGTTTAGTTTAAGCCCTACTTCTCCACACCCTGAATTGTTTAGGTGGGAATTGTTTTCACACAAAATGGTTACCGCAAGTTGTTTTGTGGCTTAAATTATCGAAGAATTTTTATTTTAGAAGAGGTCTTTTTATTTTCATTCGTGGTGAGTGTTGTGCTGAGGCAGTTGCGTTCGAAACTGGATTGGGTGCTTACCTTAATCATTGTTGTGAATGCGGTTAGAGGTGTGCTTTCAGCCTATCCTGTGCCTTTGACATGGGATGAGGCGGTTTATGTTAATCTGGCAAATGATTTCTTTTATTTTGGCTTTTTATGCTATCAACCTCTTCAAGTGCTTTTGGACTTTTCAAGGGTCCCCCTATTACCCTTTGTCATTTACCTAGTTTATTTGTTAACGACGCCAAACATAATAGTCGCCCAGATGGTTAGTTTTGTGCTTTCCTTGGGTGGAATTTATGCAATTTACCTTTTGGGAAAGGAAATGTATAGTAAAACTGTGGGCAAATTCTCGGCTCTGGCTCTGAGCTGTGGCCTAACATTTTTCATTATTGTTTGGGGCATACTGAGCGAAGTACCCTACATATTGTTTTCCTCCCTATTCCTCCTGTTCATAGTGAGAGCCCAAAGAAACCCCAAATACTATGTGCCAGCTGGAGTTTCCCTCACTTTAAGTTTCCTCTCCAGATATCCGGGGGCCCTCATTCTTCTCGTGGGTTTAGCGTACATAGTTTTCTCCAAAAATTTGAGAAAAACGTTAAAGTCTCCTTGGCTATATTTGGGAATAATTTGCGCCCTTCTAACAGTTGCCCCCTGGTTATACTTCAGCAAAATTAACACTGGAGATTGGCTGGGTTTCATAAGGCTTTTCTTCACTTCCACTCAAAGCTGGAACAGAACACCCTACTCCAATCTATTTGTCCCCCCAAGCCTCCTTCAACTCGTTCTGTTCTATTTAGAATCCCTAGCGTATGCTATAATTCCCATAGCTACTCCTGCCTTCCTGTTACCCTACTTCTATAAGGCATCCCAAGCCGAGAAAAGCAGCCTCGAAGGCAGAACATTACTATTCTGGATACTCTCATCCCTAGTGGCCTACTTCCTTTTGATGCCTAACTCGAGACTAGTGGATTTCTTCCGGTACAATCAAACCTCTCTACCCGCCTTCTGCATCCTCACAGGGTTCGGTTTAGCTATACTTCTAACAGACGAGTTTCAAGACAGAAAAAACATTCTAAACCTTTTACAAAGGAATCCTCTGAGAAACAGGAAGAATATAGCAGTCTTATTGTTAATCCTCAACATTACAGGAGGCTTCGTCGGAGTCTACATTGTTCGCACCAATCCTGAGGTGTCACAGCCTTTGCCGGTTTACCAATACCTAAAAAACACCACATATCCTTGGCAAATAATACTCACCAACGTATACCCCATGGCTACGCACTACACTGGCAGGCTGTGTCTATGGATTCCAGACATCCCCTCATGGCTCGATGACTGGGCGAGGAGCGGACACATAGGAGCAATATTCGTGAGCCTCTTCAACTACGTGCCGATAACATCCCTGGTACACTTGGAAACAAGTCCCTTGTACCAGAGGGAACTAGTAATTTACTATCAGGGATTTCCATACATGATAGTCTACCGAGTACTTAGCTAAAAATTCGGAAAAAGGAGAGCGAATAATTCTTAAAGAGCTGCAGTCTACGTGGTCAAAAGTAAATATATGTAGGCCTAGAGCTTCACCAAATAGTCCACACCCCTCATGAGTTCATCGGGACCATTCCGCTCCTATCAAGGGCAACTCCATACTTTTGGTTTTTGACTATTTTGTGTCCACTTATTTTGAAACTGTTACAAAAGGCGTCTAGACTATTCCCGCGTCTGAGAGAATTTTTGCGTGGTCGAAGGCCAGTTTGATATTTTTTATTTCTTTTAGGGGTACACAGTGAACATCTTTGGCGTCCGTCATGGCTTTAAGTTCTCCGCCTACCACTCTACAAATATATGCTATGCTTATAACGTGTCCTCGAGGGTCGCGCTTTGGATCATCATAGATTCCCGAGAACTTTTCCACCTCCACATCTAGCCCCGTTTCTTCTTTAGCTTCCCTCACCACTGCTTCCTCAACGTATTCTCCTATTTCTACAAATCCTCCTGGAAGAGCATAATAGTCTTGGAATGGGGGGTTCTTCCTTTTTATTAAGACCACGCAGTCATCCTTAACAATTATGGCATCCACAGCTATTCTTGGAGTTAACTCGTTATCCTTAGTCATAGCCTAAAACCTTCCAGTTTTGAAATGAGCCTACTAAAACTGAATACATATTCCCGTTTAAAGGCTTGCCTATGTTTGAGGTGTGCTAGAATCTAGTTTATTTCTTTTTTGCGTTGCAATTGAAGTTAGCCGCTTTCATTTTTGTTTTACAAGTCCTTGTCACAAATGGGGCAATATTTTAACTCTGGTACCAGTATTATTGTTTTGCATGATGGACATTCCCTCTTTTTGGTCTTTACTGCGTTTAACATGGATTTAACCATTTTCTTTTCTTTTTTCTGACCGGTTTCATCGTAGAGTTTTTGGGAAATGTGGTAGTGTTCAGCAGCTTCTTCGTATCTGTTCTGTTTTTCCAAGATTAGTCCAATTTGTCTGTGTTCTATCGCCAATCTTTTTTTGTTTCCCCACTTCTCAAAAATCTCTGCCACTTCCTTGTGTTTTTCGAGGGCCTCGTCGTATCGCTTCAAGTTGAACAATATTATTCCAATGTTGGACAAAGCGACGGCGCGAATATAGTCGTCTTTGGCTTTATTTGCGATTTTCAGGGCTTCATTTAGAGTATCCAACGCCTCATCCAGCTTTCGTTGCCTGAATTGAACATAGCCAATATTTGTAAGGGCCCGAGCTTCTCCAGCCAGATCCTCTGCTTCTCTGGATATGTTTAGAGCTTTTTGGTGGAGTTCAAGAGACTTCTCAAAGTTTTTAGATGTTAACAGATTTATGTTCCCTAAATTTGTGTAAACTCTTGAGATTCCCGGCTTATAATCTAAATCCTCATGAAGCTTTAGAGCCCTCTCTAAGTGCTCTTTTGCCTGTTTCAACTTTCCTTGATATTGTAGAGCTATTCCCAGATGTGTTTCAGATTCCGCCACGCCTCGGTTGTTACCTTCATTTGTAAATTTTTTCAATGCTTCATTAAACATTTTTTCTGCCTTTTCGTAGTCTCCCTTTTTGATTAGTTCTTTACCTTCACTAAGAAGTCGGGTAGCTTCTGTTTTACCGCTCATTGGGTACACGTCCTGAAAATAACTGATTTTAACAATTCCTTCTCTTGATGGAAAAGGTTTTTTAGAGATGGGGAATTGAGCTGAGAATTTAATATTTTTCTCCACCTTTTAAACTATTCCAAGAAACATGCCCAGCACTTTTAAGTTTAGGTGAGTTTTTTTGCGTATTTTACCCATTTTTTGTTTTCGTCATATTTCCCTTTTTCAACAATTTCAAAGTTTCCCAAACTTTCTAACATTCTGCGTGAAGCAATATTTTCCTCACCAATAATTGAAGTGTACTCTTTAAGTCCCTTTTCACGAGCTATTTCTAACTTTTTTTTCATCAGCATTTTTCCAATTCCCCTGTTCCTAAAGTCCCTATGAACTATTGTGGCGGGATACATAACTTTTCCTTCACCCAGCAATTTAACTCCACTGAATCCCACAACCCTACCATTAGCAATTGCTACTACCGCTACAACGTCCTCTGGAGGCTCCCCGTTCAAAGCCTTTTTGTAGAAAAGGGACGTTGATCTACGTAAGTGCTTCTCTGTATGGTGGCGGAAAAGTTCTTCAACCTCATCTCCATCCTCAACTTTGTACTCCCTGATATGAACGTCAGGCATGATACTGCACCGAATTTAACTTTTTGAGCATGAATTATTTTCGCAGGGCACATTCAAATTTGTAATGTTAAATGTTCCATGAAACATTAATTTCTAGAATTATATTTAACCCATTTAAATCATTTTAACCTTTTTCTAAGGTTAAGTTTTTTTAATTTAAACATATTAATAATTAAGTAGAAACTTTTGGAAAATGTTGGGATCCAGAGGAGAGAAAAAAGGGTGTAAATTTATGCGTGTTCCCGCCACTGTTGCAACCCAAGATGCAGATTCTGCTACGGCCTACGTCGGTTTCGAAGAAGAGATAGAAGAAGCGGTTACCTGTCTATCCTCCCGTGAAGATGGAGGATTCGGAATAGAAGAGTTAGTAATAGACTTTGCATCCAAACTAACACCCTTTCACCACATAGAAGAGATAGTTAAAAAACTAAAGGATAAAGGTTTAATTCCCAGCTTCAACATTAATCTTACACCAAGTGTTCCTCCAGGCAATTACGAGCCTGGTTTCAGGAGGATGGCCATTTTTCAAAAAATAATTGAAGTAAATTACGAATTGAGAAACGAAACGAATGGAGGGGCAATTTATGAGGTCATCCATCCCCTTACAGAGTTTCCCAAAGAACTAACTCGCATTGAAATGAACTTTAACATTCTTAAAAACTATATCCTAGAAACTATTGATCCAACGGCTAAACTTAAGGACATTCAGATTATCCCCTTCGTAAAGGACTTGCCCTCCTTGCTAAACATTTCAAACATTGTTTCGGAGTATTTTAAAGCCTACCCCTCCATGCTGACTCCCCTGGGATATTTAAGAATATTTCTTGGAAGATCTGACTGCGCAATGAGTTGTGGACTCGTACCCTCCACTCTCGCCACCAAAATTGCCATATCGGATCTTGCAGCGCTACGAGAGGAAACCGGCACACCCATATACCCTATTCTAAATGCAGGTTTTCTACCATTCAGAGGATTTTGTAATCCTAAGTATCTGGACAATATTTTAAACGAATACTCTGGGATAGGAACATTAACCATTCCCCCAAGCCTAAGATATGATATTGATAGAAGGGAAACCCAAAAAATGTCTGCTCTACTTAGGGAGAAACTTCAGTCACAGAAGCCACTCTCCTTCTCTAAAAGAGAAAAAAATGAAATGATAAACATAATTAGCTTATTTGCAGCCAAATATTGGGAAAGTCTCTACGAAATCTTACTAGATACAAGAATATTCGATTTAGTCCCTCACAGACGCGAAAAACCATTAAACTACCAAGAAAAGGAACAAACCTCCATCCAGGCGACAATCAAACAACTGGCTAAAATATGTACAGAGAAAGAAATATCTAAGCGGCTTCTAAAATTGGGTGAACTTAAATTCGATTCCAAAGTTAAATCCATTCCCTTCACCGCCACACTTTATAGTATAGGGCTTCCCCCTGAATTTATTGGAACTGGACGTGGACTAAACGCCGTTAACGAGTGGAAGAGTGAAGCTCTGGAAAAACTACTAGACACATATTATCCTTCCCTCAAAGAGTGCTTAAGTTTTGCTTCAAGGTTTATTTGTATGGATGCGGTTCAAAAGGCGCTGCCAAAAAGGGTTTGCGAACAGGTAAAGGAGGATTTAAAACAAATTAGTGAATTCATCAATTTAGATATGAATCCAGAAATGTCCAACGAAATAGTGGTGCATATGATTTCAGAGTACCTCTCAGCACACACCCTCTCCAAGGGAGACATCAAAAAAGAAGGGCTCTTCGACATTATTCAAGGGGAAGAAATGTTTGAAATAGCCCAAAAACTGATTTTGTATGCGGGAAAAATTAGAGGAGCCTTAGGCTAACTAATAAATAGATTTATCCATACACTCCTAACCATATTATCAACATTCAATTTGTACAAAAACAAGTTTCACCAAAAATAAAGATTGCTAGAGAAATACATTTGATTTTTTAAAATTTTGGTATCTTAACATGCCTGTTTAAAGATTGAGTGTTCTCCATAGGGGTTTTATTATGGATTCAGTTGAGAGTCTATTAAAATACTTGGAGAAGGAGTTAGATTGGTGCCTAGATGAGGTCAGGGTCTCTGAGGTGAGAGTAGGACTGGAATATGCGGGAGTAATGCTTTCAAGTGGGGAAGCAGGACTGGCACATGTTCTACGAGGAGATCCCCCCGAATGTGAAATTCTTGAAAAAGCCGGTGAATTACAAGGTTCAAGCGCTCGAGACATGATGAATTTTGCCACTTCCCGAAACCTAATAAGTGCCGCTATAGGTGTGGCGACAATAAATGCCCTTTCTCAAATAGCCTTCAGGAGTAAGCCTAACCTTTACCCTTTCACTGATACTGACATTCTGGATTTGGTAGTGCCGAATGACAAAATTTTAATGGTGGGCTATTTTGCACCCGTAATCCCCAAGCTACTGGAAAAAACC
This sequence comes from Candidatus Jordarchaeia archaeon, assembly GCA_029856435.1. Classification (GTDB taxonomy): domain Archaea; phylum Asgardarchaeota; class Jordiarchaeia; order Jordiarchaeales; family Jordiarchaeaceae; genus Jordiarchaeum. The sequence goes on along the minus strand of JAHQXB010000021.1, from coordinate 19,193 downwards.
AAAGAAATAACGGTCATAGAGAAAAGAAATATTCCCCACCCCATGGTTAAAGTTGCCACGGAAGAACAACTCGAAGAATTAAGCATAAACAAGGACATTGCAATAATAACTGGTAGCACCCTTGTGAATCACACAGTTGACAACATATTAAAGCACTGTAAGGAAATGCGTGAAGTGGCGTTAGTTGGACCCACGGCTAGCTTCACTCCCCAGCCATTATTCGAAAGAGGAGTCACAGCTGTTATGGGAGTAAAAATCTACAATCCCCAAAAAATGCTCGAAGTCATAAGCCAAGCGGGAGGAACAAGAAAACTGCTCCAAACCTGCGCCCAAAAAACAGCCATACTCAAAAAAAATTTGAAAATTTAAAACAGAAAAAGGGTAACTTAAAGTTGTGAGCATGCTCCAAGCTCCACTAGTTCATACACCATCAGTTGTGAACCCTTAGCTGGAAACTTCCGCATTAAATTTTGAATGTTAAGCTTCACATTTTTGGCCCTGGGTTATGGTTTAGTTTCTACTGTTCTCTTGGGAAAAGTTAAATCGAAGTCTACCATAAATGTGGGGGTTTTTTTGTAAAGTTCGAGTATCGGAGAGCTGGATAATACTATCACCGACTTCCTCACCTTTTCTTCTAAGAATGGGCATTCAAGGCATTTTTCAGGGTTAACAGTTATGACATTCCTCTCCAAATCAATTATTACCTGAATTGTCTCACAAACATCATTCTTCAGTGAACAAAGGATTTGAATCGATTTGTCAATCATGACTCCTGTCCCTCTCTCAACCATTTTTGACGACTTTTTCAATAATTATAAACATCAATTACAAATAAATATGTGTGAAAAGGTAAACAACTAATCTAATTTTTAATGAAAAAATTTTTAGAAAAAGAAACTTTTTTTCTCCCCAACTTTTAGAATACGTTTTTCTGTGGCGACTGTTGGGAGAATTATGTAGTCACTATCAGCCTAAGTATTTAAGTGCGGTGAGTGCGTAAATTTGGGTTGCTTGTTTGAGCTGTGAAATTTCCACGTATTCATCACAGGTGTGAGCTTTGCTCAGGTGGCCTGGACCAAAAACTATGCCTGGAATTCCATGCTGTGAGAAAATTGATGCATCCGTGGCTCCCGGAATTCCGGAGTAAACTGTGCGGCCAACCACCTGCTTTACAGCTTCACCAAGACACTTGATGAATGGTAATTCTAGGGGTGTGTCCATGGGAGGAAGTCCCATCAATATTTGTAGTTTTGCGTCGAATTCATTGTCCTCCCTTTTCAAAGACTGGATTATTTCTTGGAATTCCTTGGTTATTTCTTCCTCGGTTTCTCCTGGTAGAACTCTTCTGTCGAATACCAAGCTGCACTTTTCAGGAACAATGTTGAATCGTTCCCCTCCCCTTATTGTTCCTAGATTGAAGGTGGGCGAGCCCAAAAGGGAGTGCCTTTTTTTCTCAAAAATTTTGGGAAATTCCTCTTGAACTTTTTGAATTAGTTTCACGGCTTTGTAAATAGCGTTTATGCCTAGTTCAGGCGTGCTTCCGTGGGCGGCTTTTCCAACAACATCAATTATTGCCAGAATGATTCCCTTAGATGCAGAAACTATTTCGAGATTGGTTGGTTCACCCACAACCACACAATCGGTCAGGGGCCCAGAGTTCACTATTTCCTTCGTTCCCCAGCTTCCGGCCTCCTCAGCAGAAACTCCAGTGAAAACAAGTCTTCCCCTAAGTTTAACTCCAGCCCTTTTAAGCGCCACTAAAGCCATAGCCATACTTCCTAGACCTCCCTTCATATCGCAAGCTCCTCTCCCATAGATTTTCCCTTCTCTAATTTCTGCATCGAATGGAAGGATAGTCATATTTTCCACTGGAACCGTGTCAAGGTGGCCGTTAAACATCAATGAGGGAGAATTAACTTCGACTGCGCCAAATGAAACAATTATGTTAACTCCGTCTCCAACTTTGCGGATTTCGGGGGAAAGCCCATTTTCTCTAAAAAAGTTAGCCAAGTATTCCGCTACTCTCTTCTCCCCATCTTTAATCTCTGCGTAGCTTGGAATTTTGATTAACTCCCGAACGAGGGAAACAAGTTCATCCTCCACAATTTCCTTTTCAACACTATTCCAAAACTTCACTTAAACCACTCTCCTTTTTAGTACAAATCTTTATTAAATTAATAAATTTATTATCCTGAAAAGCAGCGTGAAGACCAAGGGGGAAACTTGATTAGGAAGCGTTTGGAGCTAGATTCACCCCACTCTCGGGCTTTGGAACTCGAAAAAAAGAAGCCGTAAATCCTCCCTCTAGGGACAAAAATAAACAAGTGGTCACTTAAAAGGGTCGTCCACGAACTTTTCTAGCTTGTAAAATTCGGAAAGCGCGTTTATTCTTCCCCTCAGATTTGCCGAAGCAAGAATGGAGAGCCTCACATCACCCATAGATACAATGGCTGCTGTTTTTTCAGTAACCTTCATTAGGAATGTGCTATCATAATGAATGCTGTCACCTGGCCTTATCTCATCTAATGATTGGTTGGCAAAAAGATCTAACACCTTTTGAGGCATATTCCCCCTCATTGCCCAAATCTTGAAATTTTTATCAATAATGGCAACCGCTACTGGTTTCCAGTTCCCTACATTAATTTCGATGAGTTTTATCATTTCATCTATAGAGATATCTGCAGCCATTTTTTTAACCTCAAAAACACAAATTTTTTAGTGAGGCTGAACCCTTTTTAACCGCATTCCTAAGTTAAAAAATAGACTTTAGAGGTAATAAAACTTTTGAAATAAAATAAATCTGCAAGAATTTATGTTATGATGGTTAAAGGTACGAATATTTTCAACCAGTATATCTCATAGAATTTAGAGGACAGCTTGAAAAAAATTATAGTTCAAACTTTTGTGGTGGTGATGGTATCAAAAAGGGAGAAGAGTGGATAAAAAGCAGGTTGTGATTTCGAATATATGCGAGGGGAACTGTAGAAAATCAATAGAAAAGATATTTGCCCATTTTGAGAGCGACAAAAAAGTTATAAAAAGTTTGGAAGGAAAAATCTACATAAAGCCGAATACTACAAGCAGCATTTACTATGCTTACACCAACCCCCTATTGTGCGCCTCTAATACAGTTTTTGATGGAAAGGAAATACAAAAAAGTGTTTATTATTGAAAACTGTACTCAAGCACATTTAGAAATGCGTTCACTGCCAGTGGGATGTTAGAAGCCGTGGAGTCCGCTGGAAGGGAATGCCTATTTCTGGACGAATTAAAACACATACCCCACCACCCTAGATACCGGCGAGAAAAAATACACTCTGGAATTCCGAAACTTATAATTAATGATCTGGGTAAGCATCGGAATAAAAATACCTACATTAGCGTGCCCAAGCTAAAACCCATAATACTACAGTAGCCACGCCGGGTGTTAAAAATCAACATGGACTAATAAGCGACGAATCAAAGCAAGTAGAGCACCACTACGGTTTACATGCTAAACTGGCAAACATGCTGAAAATTGTTAAGCCCGATTACACCCTCATCGATGGAGAATACACAGTGAGAGAGGAACCAGTTGCACCCCGAGGCAAAAAAGAGCTAATAAAAAATACGATCTCCTAAATTGAAGGAGACAATGTTGTTGCTGTAGACACAGTGGGAGCCAGAATATTAAGATATGACATAAGCGAAATCAAACACCCAACAATGGCTACAAAAATAGGTTTGGGATGCAAAAACCTGAACGAAATAGACATAGTTGATATAACCAGATTCAAAGAGATAGTGCCATATGCAAAGGAGAGAGCCTATCCGTTCTGCCCCAGCGTTAACCTTGCGTGACTTTGGGTCTACCTCCCCCCGGTTTCATGGGGAGACCGGTTCGCCCCGGGGAACGGTTGAGGCAGGCACATCTCTCTCCTGCTTTCGGTGGGAGGATGTTCCCAATTGTGTCCATGCCCTCTTTTGGGCTTTTTCCAACTTCCCGCATTCCGGGCTTTGGCTGGAATCGGCTGCACGACACATATGTGTATGTTTGTTTTTGAGGAATGGTGGATTTAATGGTTTTTCTTTAATGTTAACTGTTGGAGGTTTCTCAGGTTAACAAGCTTCATTCTAAGTAGAAGCAGTTTTAACACCCCCTGAACTAAATGTTAGAGTAGTAGTCGGAAGAGAGGGGGCTTGTAGAGAAGGCTGCCTGGGACAAGTGGAATCAATACTAGGCATGTTCCTCTTCGACGCCAAAGGCCAAGGCAACTTCACAGTGGTTGCAGGAAAAGGTTTCCTCAAAAGGGATTTAGAAAACCTACAGGAGCCCATTGTTATTGTGGGAGACTGCGCCGAGGAAGAGGCTAGAAATTTCATCCAATCCCAGTACGGCAATGTGAAAATTGTAAAAGGCTGCTTTGACATTACAGCAACATCAACTGTCCTACTGGACATTACAAAACAAGACGCAAATATCCTCGCTGACGGCATGGACATCCAAAAACGCATCGAAAACGAGTTTAAAGCCAAAGAAAAGGTATGCAACTCAACACATGAGACTAACAAATTAGATGGTGCGCCAAGCAACATCCAGCAATTAACCCGAATATGTAGAGATAAAGAAATTTAAGGAAGCTAATCAAATAAATGCCTAAAAATAAGGAGGAAGAAAAGGGATGGAAAAATGGAGATGCACAGTTTGCGACTACGTCTACGACCCAGAAGTTGGAGATCCTGATGGAGGGATACCGCCGGGAACTGCCTTCGAAGACCTTCCCGAGGACTGGGTTTGTCCAGTCTGCGGAGCATCAAAGGATATGTTCGAGCCGCTCTAACCCCCCATAAAACTTCGAACTTTCAAGTTTCATATTAAGACCGCTATCAAAAGAACGGGCAAGTCAAATACACCCAAAGTTTACCGGGAGAACCCTCTCCCAAAAGCCTTTAAACCCGCATCTTAGGAGGAGTCAGTCCGAGAGACTTACATATTAGTTTAAGCTAATAACTTTGGAGTGTAATTTTTGGAATGAGGATTTGTGTCCGCTTCTCCAGCAAGCTTCCAAATAGCAGCTTTTCAGATCCATGAAGATTAGTTAAATGCCGTTTAAAATTTTTTAATTTCTATTTTATTTGAAAAATTTTTGATGCGTTTTTGGATAAGGATAAATTATATAAAGATTTTTATTGAGTTTAGATGGAGAGACCTTTTTTAAAGATGGAGGATGGTAAGTTATGCAGAAGTGGCAATGTACATCTTGTGGGTATATCTACGACCCAGAGGTTGGGGATCCTGATGGAGGGATACCGCCGGGAACTGCCTTCGAAGACCTTCCAGACGATTGGGTTTGTCCAGTCTGCGGAGTCCCAAAGGATATGTTCGAGCCTCTTACGGATTAAGTTTCCAAAAGTATCCCCCTTTTTTATTTTTGGATGGTTTACCAGATAGGAGACGTCGAATTCCAGCTACTTTTTTAGAAATTTCTGCTTATGAACACTAAATGATAACTTTTGTCTCTGAAACATAGTAGATTATCGGAAATTGTAGGTGAGGTTCTATTTTTTGTTGTAAAGTGGATGGTTTATGGGAATAGTTGAGGGCTCCTTTTCTTTTGTAGGGCGACCAGCTTTCGGGTATGTTCCGCCACTTCTTTGGGATCCATTTTTATCCTGGCCACTCCACTTTTTATGGCTGCTTCGGCTACTGCGGCTGCTTCCTGGGGCATAACTCTAGAATCCAGGGGACTGGTGATTATGTAATCTTCAGAAAGCTCATCATCTGATACTAGTGATGCTATTGCGTGTGCTGCTGCTATTTTCATTTCTTCGTTTATTTCTGATGCTCTTACATCGAGGGCTCCCCTAAATATTGCTGGGAACCCTAAGACATTGTTGATTTGGTTTGGGAAGTCAGATCTACCTGTGGCTACAACTTTCGCTCCCGCCTTTAAGGCCTCGTCAGGCATAATTTCAGGTATGGGATTAGCCATGGCAAAAACGATTGCATCATCCGCCATGGATTTCACCATTTCTTGGCTTACAACTCCAGCAACAGATAGTCCAATAAAAACATCGGCGTCTTTCATCATGTCTGAAAGTTTTCCCTCCCTTCTCTCAATGTTGGTGAAGTGTGCCACTTCCTCTTTGTAGGGATTCATATTATAGGGTCTGCCTTCATAGATTGCCCCCTTGCTGTCACATACTGTAAGGTTTTTTAATCCCGCCTTTACCAGAAATTTTGAAACTGCAAGACCTGCTGCTCCTGCTCCATTAATCACTACTCGAACCTCCTCCAATTTTTTGTTCACCACTTTTAATGCGTTTATTAGGCCTGCCAAAACCACAACTGCGGTTCCATGCTGATCATCGTGAAAAACTGGAATATCCAATTCCTTTTTCAACTGAGCTTCAATCTCGAAGCAGGACGGCGCTCCTATATCCTCCAGATTTATTCCCCCAAAAATGGGGGCTATACGTTTGACTGTTTCCACCACTTCCTCTGGCTTGTTTGTTGATAAACAAATGGGGAAGGCATCTACACCTGCCAGCATCTTAAAAAGAATGGCTTTCCCCTCCATAACAGGCACCGCTGCATAGGCTCCTACATTTCCCAAGCCCAATACTGATGAGCCGTCGGAAACTACCGCAACAAGGTTTCCCTTAACAGTGTAATCATAAATCTTGGATGCGTCCCTACTTATTATCCTAGAGGGCTCAGCTACTCCTGGAGTGTAAGCTAGGGCAAGCTCATGCAAGTTTCTTACCGGCGTTTTTGCAACCACCTCCAATTTACCATTGCCAGGAGGATTATTCCTATGATAGTTTAGTGCCTCATCTTTTAGAGACATAAAATTACCTCCAAAACAACAATGAAAAAAGAATACATATTTGGTTATCGGAATGAGAAACCAGTTAGAGGGTTAAGGCGAAAAATTCTTCACAACTTTTAACCTATGCCCTTTTCACCAACTATGCTGTATAGAGTTTCTAGGTCTCTATTCGTCTTTGCAAAAACGCCAATATTGCCCAGTTTTACTTCCTTTAAACCAAGAGCCTTAACCATGGAGTAGCTCTTCACCATTTCCATTAGCGTAGGTGGGCGGACATCAAGCATTTTATACTGGGGAAAGAAGGCCAAAATAATGAAGGGTATTTTGGGGTCGGCGTCTTTTACTATTTCCGCTATCTTAACTATTTGGTCCTTCTCCACCCATCCCGGAATATATAGGGTTAAAACCTCAATCACAAAACCTCTAGTAATCAATTCTTGAGGAAGTTTGAGTATCCACTCATTGGTGGTTCCGCAGAGCCTTCGGTAAACCTTTTCATCGTAGGCCTTAATATCCAGCCAGAATGAATCCACACCAGCATCTCTTAGCAAGTCCATATTTTTGGGCGTCAAGCCATAACCATTTGTTTCAATAAGGACAAAGATATTTTCGCACTTCTCCTTTATTTTCCGAGTTGCCTCAGCGTAGAACTCCGCGCAGCACACTACGTCTCCTCCAGTGAAGGCCACAATGTTTCTTGCGGGGCCCCATCCTTGGGGACTTAGCACCACCTGCTCTGGATTTAGTTTACCGGGACAGTGTCTACTTCTTCTGCCTTCAAGGACGCAGGAACCACAATGGCGACAAAGGTCCGTGGCTGTTGACATAAGGGCTCTTTCCCTAGGCTCTACAAGTGTTACGCTTTTTTCATACTCCGCACACATTTCTGCTATCTCATCAGTGGACATCCAGTGTCCTGAAAAAATTTGGCTAAACTCCCAGGAGTGGCATTTAAGGCAGGCGTGATTGCAACCACTCTGATATATAGAGAAATAATCTTCAGGTCGTGAAAGATGCGCGGATTTAATCACCCTACTCCACATGCCTCCTGACTGTCTAAGGGTTGCCTTACAGGCAGGTTTCACGCCCTCCTGAGTCTGGGTCAAACACTTACCCCTGGGAAACCCCTGATCCACCATTCTGCAAGAGGACAAATCATCACCCTAGTCAAAATGTACACGTGATAGCCGAGTAAAAAGGTGTACCTGAATATTTTAGTATTTATCTTTTGCTCCACATATTTGCCGTCATCCGCCTCCCAAATGTTGCTCGAGTCACTGGCAGCCTTTTATCTTATTTTTACCGTGATTCACTCCAATAAGATATTTTATTTTTTTATTAAAGCCCAGAACCGTTTTTTCATAAGAATTATAGAATGTTTTTATTTGAACCAAATTGTCTTTAATTTTTTTTGTAACAAGCTATTTTACTTGGTTAGTATCGTGGCGCCCCCAATTTTTTATCCCCCTTTTTCTATAAACCTTTGTTGGAGTAAATCTGCACTTACTGCAATTTTTTATTTAGCTGATTTTTAAAAAAAGCTAAAATATTTATCTAGTTTTTGCATTTTTTTCAGAAATCTTATATAATTTTTTGCATTTTTTTCAAGGTAACACTAATAAAGCCTATCAGCATAAATAGAATTCAACTATGACAATTTGGCTTGGTGAGATGTGTATGTTTAGGAAAGTCTTAAGGAGGAAACGGTACTGGCGGAGCAGAAATCCTGGAGAAGTGGTTTATCTAAACCATGATAAGGACAGCGGGGGAGTTTACGTGACCCTGAAAGAAGGGCAGGCCATTGTCAGAGTTGAGGACTTGGACATGATAAAAGTTTTCACAAGCGCAAAGAAGCTTGAGGACTTTCTAGAAGAATTAAAACCGGAACTTTGAGATAGCTAAAACACCCTCTATCCATAGACTTTAAAAATAGTGATGCCCACGTTCTCCCCCACTCCTTTTCGTGTAGCCTTTCTTTAGAACCTATAGTGATCCCTACACTAAAACTTATCAAATTTTCTCCCAACATAACTATGCTTCAAATAATACTCGTATATTTCTATTCGATATATCCGGATAGCAGCTGGTTATAAATAGAAGTTGTTTGTTAGTACTCACCGAATACATGATTATGGAGAGAGTTGGAGTGCCTGAAGTATTCTGTCGTGTACTAAACAGGGTGGTGGATGGAGGCTACTGCGCGTTTATATGTGAGCTACCCGAAATGGAAAAAAAGATTGTCTTCAATCCTTTCAGGGGGATATTCACAGGTTGCAGGTTCAGCATCGAAGATTTGAAGAGTCCATTAATATCACTTCGGATTGAGAAATTTACCGGTTTAAAACCTAGTGACACAAAGAAAGAACTAGTAGGAAATAAAGGCGTAGAAGTGTAAGCCTCAGAAAATCTCAAAAGTTACCTATCTCTTCTCCAAATTAAAACCTATACTACTAACCCACTGCACTAATTTTAACTCTGCATAGAGAACACCTCCCTGGAAACCTACAGGTAATTTCCAAAAATTCCATACCTCTGTAAAAAACCAAATAGTAAAATACTGTTACCTCTGGCCGAAATTTTGATTAGTGAGGCTTTAGATTACCTCTGGAGTGTTAAAACTGCTTCTACTTAGAATGAAGCTTGTTAACCTGAGAAACCTCCAACAGTTAACATTAAAGAAAAACCATTAAATCCCTCATTCTTCAAAAACAAACATACACATGTGTCGTGCAGCCGATTCCAGCCAAAGCCCGGAATGCGGGGTTGAAGTTGGAAAAAGCCCAAAAGAGGGCATGGACACAATTGGGAACATCCTTCCACCGAAAGCAGGAGATAGATGTGCCTGCCTCAACCGTTCCCCGGGGCGAACCGGTCTCCCCATGAAACCGGGGGGAGGTAGACCCAAAGTCACGCAAGGTTAACGCTGGGGCAGAACGGTGCTTCACTTCATATTATGTAAATAGGTCTCATCTCTCTGAAAACAGTCTTTATGGTGTGGCGCTAATAACTAAGCTATTAATTATGTTGGGGGTCCTTTTTTGGAGTTTTTCTGGTGGTCTATTCTTCATCTGAAAAATGTTTCGTAAAATTCCACTTGTGCCGTCTTTTTAATTGAGAATTGGTTTTTTGAGGCAGGTGGGTTAAGTTTATAAATTTTGAATCGGAAAAAATTAGAAATCTATTTTGTGGAGGTGATCTTTCGTGGTCACAGTTAGTGACATTGCAAGACAAAATGTTGTCACCTGCAAAATAACTGATGATGTCCCCTACGTTGCCAAAAAGATGGTTGACGCAGAAGTTGGATCTATTTTTGTGGAGGACGAAGAAGGGAAAATAGTGGGACTCATTACTGATGGTCAAATCTTTAGGCTTGTAGCGGATAGAGAGGATCCCACTAGGAAAACCGCCAAAGACATCATGGTTACGCCAATCCAAAAAATAGACAAAAACGCCTCTCTAAAGGAGGCTTGGGAACTCTTCCAAAAAACAGGTTACAAGAGATTAGCGGTAACAGATAAAGATAAAATTGTAGGAGTGTTAAGCCGAAAAATTGTGCAGAAATTCATAAAATATTCACGAGCAAAAACACTCCTGAAATAGAAACTATCTTTTTAACCAAAAACTCCCAAACTGTGCGATTATTGCGCAATGACTTGACTGTTTCTTAGCTTTAATTCTTCTTCTACCCTATTTTTTCATTCGCTCTTAAATAAGATTTTTGTGGCTGGCTTTCGGCGATGTGGATTTATTCGATTTTCCCCTTAATTACGAGTTCCAGCCTGAAGGGGAAACCCCATAAAAACACCTTTCCCAATAAGGTTGGACAAGTCTCCCCAAGTCTGCCTACAAAATGGGACAGCCACAAAATTCTTAGTTATGAGCGTTTTTCAGTAAATGAAGTCAAAAAAAGGGAATGGAAGCATACAGCTTTGGTGGCGAACATTTCCAAAACTGGAATGGCGATATTTATATTAATGGGGAAATAAAGGGTCTGGATCTAAAAATCTGGTAGGAATTTTTTTGAGGTATTTTGTTGTTTTCAGCTTGGTCTTTTGTTTGATACCATGACTGTGGCGTAGCCTTCGACCACAGTTTCGCCTCTTTGGTTCTTTATCTGCATGTTGAATTTAACTATTCCTCCGTCATATTTCTGCACTGGTTTAGTCTCTGCCACCTCAAGTTCTGTGTGGATGGTGTCGTTAATTTTTACGGGAGCTTTAAACTTGTACTCCGCTTCCAGAAACGCGATTGCAGTTCCAGCTAAGAGCATACCAATGAATCCAGACTCCATAGATACGGTCAACATTCCGTGTGCAATTCTCCCCTTGAAGGGCATTTTTTGGGCAAACTCCTCATTTGTGTGAAGGGGGTTAAAATCTCCAGATAGGCCGGCAAACAGTGCTATATGAGATTCGGTGACTGTTATTGAAGGCGAAACCAGCTTATCTCCTACCTTAAATTCCGGGAAAGTCTTTCCGGTATAACTCATAGCAACCCACCGAACCTAAAGGATTCCAAGTTTTACTTAAATCTTTCGGGAAAATAAAAAGGCATGCTAAGTTTTTCAGATTTATCGAGTAAGCTTTATATTTAAACAATGGAGTACGTTAATTGAGATAATGGTAAACTTTTGGGTGGATGAGGAGAAAAACTTACTGCGGGTTTGGGGGCGAGAAGTCATGGAGCAGAATGCTGCATGATGTCTCCAGTTTAGAAGCGAGCTCTTTAGGAATTAGGGTTGAGGAGTTATGGAAACTCTTAGATTAGCGTTCTTCTGCTGGGAGTCCCTCTACTCGGTGAGAGTGGGAGGGCTTGCCATGGCAGCTACTAATCTCGCCGAAAGTTTAGCGAGGGAGCATGAAGTTCACTACTTTACACCAGGTTTGAGGACTCAGAGGAAGAATATTGAAAAGCGGGGTGTTTTCTATCATCGCTGTTGGCCCTCTGGAGCAAACATAGTTGATTACTGCAAAAATATGAGTCTAAAAATGGTGGAGGACTATTTAGCTGAAGAAAAGAATGGAGATTTTGATATTCTCCACTTCCACGATTGGCATCCCACCGAAGCACTACACCTCCTTCAAAACCGACCAACTGTCCTAACTTTCCACTCCACAGAATACGGCAGAAATGGAAACAATTTTGGAGACTGGTGGGAATATAAAGAGATCTCTGGCAAAGAATGGTACGCCGCCCTCATATGCAGAAAAATTACTACAATTTCGCAGGCTTTAAGGAAAGAGGCCATGTGGCTCTACAACATCCCAGACTGGAAAATTAAAGTCATCCCAAACGGAATAGAGCCTGAAAAGTTCCACATGAATGTCGACGCAGAGAAGGTGAAAAAGGAGTACGGCGTAAACTCTCAAGAACCGCTGGTATTCTACATGGGCAGGCTCGTCTATCAGAAAGGACCAGACCTGCTTCTCCAAGCAGTACCAAAAATTCTGGAAAATCACAAAAACGCAAAATTCCTCTTTGCAGGAGACGGAGACATGCGCTCTTACCTAGAAGGCTGGTCAAAGGATTTTGGAGGACGCGTAAGATTTCTAGGCTACCTTCCAGACATGGAATTCGTCAGACTACTCAACTCCGTAGATCTAGTAGTTATTCCAAGCAGAAATGAACCCTTCGGCCTAGTTTTACTGGAAGCCTGGAGCGCCAAAAAAGGCGTTGTAGCAACAGAGGTGGGAGGCCTCTCAGAAAACATAGAAAACTTTGTAGATGGAGTTAAAGTCTATGTAAACCCTGAATCAATCGCTTGGGGGGTAAACTATTGTCTAAACGACCTTGAAGCCACCAAAAACATGGGAAAAAAGGGATGGGGGAAACTCGGCAAATTCCGATGGGAAAACATTGCAAAAGAAATGACGGAATACTATAAAACCCTGCCAGACACCGTTGCAAAACATCAATGATGTAGAAGGGTAACCCGACAATTTTTGTAAGCTGTTCTCTAATGGAATTCTACGCCTCCATCAATGTTAATCGATTGCCCGGTCATATAGTCCGAATCAGTTGATGCCAGAAAAGCAGCTAGTGGAGCCACATCATCCGCGGTTCCCAATCTTCCCCTAAGAATTTCTGGAGCCTTAAAAGTCTTCATAGACTCCCTTACCACCTCCTCACTATTAAGGTAGATGCCTGTCACATGGAAACCGGGACAAATGGCATTTACAGTTATGTCGGGAGCCAACTCCTTCGCCAAAACTTGAGTTAAAGCCACCACACCAAACTTGCTCACCGAATAGGCACCGATGTGAGGAACCGCTGTTTTACCCGCTATCGAAGCAATGTTAATTATTTTTCCCCTTAATTCCCCAAACTTTTTCTCCTGTTTTAGCATTCTTATGGCAGCAAATTTTGAGCAAAGCCAAGCACCCTTAACATTAGTATTCATGACGCGATCCCACTCTTCCTCGGTCTGCTCAATGAGAATATAAGGGAGGCCACTTATGCCAGCGTTATTAACTAGAATGTCTAGTCTTCCCCACTTATTGTAAACCTTTTCGATCATTGCCTCCACTTCGGCTGATTTTCCCACATCGGCTCGGACAACCATAACTTTTCTTCCTAGTTTTTCTATCATCTTTGCAGTCTCATTTGCCCCTTCCAAATTTACGTCGTTAACCACAATGTCTGCCCCTTCCTTAGCGTAACGGACACTAATCGCTCTGCCAATGCCGGAACCGCTCCCAGTAACCAGAGCTATCCTACCACCTAACCTCTGCTCCGAAAACTCCTTCAAAAGCACACCTCCACATATTTGTATTCATCAATAACTCCCTATCTCCCCTTAATAAATAACTAGGTTCACAAATAGTTTATCTCAAGGAAACCTTGCTGTTTTATTTCTCTCCCCTTTAGAATGAGAGAGTGAAGGTAAGGGTTCTTCAGCCCGACGATTAACTCACATGAAGAATAAGTTCTTCTTGACGTTGGTGACCTCTTTCTGTTTATTGTTCAAAAAGGGATAAACAAGTTCATATGTTTAAATGTGTTCCCAAAGAGTGTTAACCTACTGTTGGGATGAACCTGCTTTTGCTTCTGTGCTTTCCTCATAGTTTCCTGTTTTCGAGTTGTTAAGGGGGGGTGAGAGTTGTTTCCAACTCAGAAACGGTTGTTCACAAAGGTTGTGGGTTACAGTTAATATGGGTACGTATCTAGGTTTTACTGCACGTTGGGAAAAGAATTTGTTTTTCCTTTTATTTTTCAAAAATTTTTTTCACTTTATCTTTGCTCAGGATTAAATAGTCTCTATCTATGGTGAAGACTTCTAGAGTTATGGTTTTGTTGTATCCTTTTTTCGCTAGTTCCTCGAGGGGTGCTTTGTAGTTGGTTCTACCTGCACCCAATGGGAGGTGGTCGTCTCTTTCTCCAAGGTGGTCGCTAACGTGTATGTGGGCTACCCGGTTATAGAGCTTATCGATGAACTCGTGGGGTGGATCTGATCCGCGGAGGTGGGCGTGAGAAATGTCTAAGATGAGGGAGAGCCTATCTGATGCCAGCTGGTTGAAAAGGTCTTCGAACTCCTTAACCCTTGTGAAGTGGTCGGAGGAAGGGAAGAATCCTGAGGGTAGGTTTTCAACACCGAGAATCATGTCATAGTCTTCTGCTTTTTTCAGAAGTTTACTCAGGGACTGAACGGTGTTCTGATAGGCTTTTTCTTTGGGTAGAAGGGGAAAGCGGAAGCCGGGATGCACCGTTAGGAGGCGCACTTCCAGCTCATAGGCTGCATTTATCGCCTTTATGGTTTCCTGGACAGATGCTTCTCTCAGTCCATCGTAAAAATTGCAGATGTCCACAAAGGTTGGGGTATGTGCAAGTCTTACAAGGTTATATGTTGAGAGTGTGTCTAGTAGCTGCTTCTTCTTAGATAATATTTGCTCCGGGGTTGAGAAGGGATACTCAAAAACTATTTCAAAGCCATTAAAACCATTCTCCCCAGCAAATTTAACTTCCTCCAGCAGGTCCCTGAAAGGACTGTTGGTCATACAAACTTTCACCTTCACATAAAACACCTCTTAAATTAACATAGTTTTTCTACCAAATTCTTTGGTGTTCTCGCCCTTCTTCTTTAAGGGTCTTCAACTTTAAATAATTATACTAATGCTATTTTTCCCTGCTGCGCATAAAGCCGGTTGCTTTTCCAGTCCTTGAACCACTTCTAGAAATCAATACTCTACCAATGGGCGTCTTTTCCAAAAATCCTCCTTAAAAACTCATACCCCTTATTTTTTTATAAATTGACAGTGTATCCTATACTTTTCTAATTTTTTCCTAAACCTCTTCTTAACCGGGGTTATTTAAGGCCTCTTTCCCCAAAAAAGGCGGAAAAAAATTAAATGGAAAGCCTATAAATTGTATTCTTTTTACTTAATAGCTAAGTCCGGGGAGTATTGGTGGTCAGAAGGGAGTTTAGGACAGAAGGTTGCTGGGAAAATTAAATGTTTATTATTTTTAATTAGTGGACATCTTTGAGAAAAAAATATAAACTACTTAAATTTGTTGTTCTCCTAATTCCTTTAAAGGGTGACCTATCGTGACAAAACTGAAAATTGATAGAGATTTGAAAATCTTAGCTAAGGGAAAAGGTGAGCTAGTAGGCTGGCACGATCCAGATGAGCATCGAAAATGGATAAAGGAAAACAAAACCCGAGACTTAGTAGACAAAACCATGACAGTGAAGGAAGCAGTTTCCAAATTCGTTAAAGACGGAAGCTACATCGCCTCAGGTGGGTTCGGCCACATCAGGGTCTCCATGTCAGTAATCTATGAAATAATAAGGCAGAGAAAAAGGAACCTAGTAATGGCTGGAAAAACAGCTGTACATGACCTTGATGTGCTCGTGGGCTCCGGTGTGGTTAACAAAGTTGAGGTTGCCTACTCATTCGGTCATGAGTTGAGAGGTCTCTCCCCCGCCTCGAGAAGAATGGTTGAAGGAGGAAAATGTAAAGTTATCGCGGAAATAAGCAACGCCGGTTACCAGTGGCGCTTTCTCGGAGGAATGATGGGAGTACCCTTCATACCCTCACGCAACCTTGTTGGCACAGACACTTTCAACTACAGCTCATCCATAGTAATTGAAGACCCCTTCAGCGGGAAGCCCATATGTTTAATTCCCTCATGCAACCCCGACGTGGTTTTTATCCATGTGCCTCGATGTGACATATATGGTAATGCCCAAATCGACGGCATACTGGTAGAAGACTTTGAACTCGCAAGGTCCGCAAGGAGACTAATAATTACAACTGAGGAGATAATTCCAGAAAATAGGATTCGAAGCGAACCTTGGAGGACTGCGATTCCATTCTATTGTGTGGACGCAGTTTGTGAAGTACCCTTCGGTTCTCATCCCTGCCAGATGCCTTTAATGTATTTCTTTGACGAGGAACACATTGCCGAGTGGCTTGAACTCTCCGCAACGGAGGAGGGTACACAGAAATATCTTGAAAAGTATGTATTCGGTGCTGAGGATTTCGAAGAGTACTTGAAGCTTATAGGTGGAGTTAAGAAGCTAAACTATCTTAAGAGAGTTGAACAGTTAAGGGCGCCCATGGTAGCTCCCTGGCGTAAAAAGTGAGGTGAAGATAAATGAGTAAGGAAGTTAAATATACAATGGGTGAACTTCTAGCAGTAGCGGCAGCAAAGTTACTTGAAGACAAAAAATCGGTTTTCGTGGGAACCGGCTTGCCCATGATTGCATCCATGTTGGCCCAAAGAACACATGCACCAAACCTATTAATTATATTTGAAGCGGGCGGTATGGGGCCACAAATACCAACCCTACCCATCTCAGTTGGTGACTCAAGAACATTCCACAAGGCAGTGGGGGCCTCCAGCATGCATGACGTTATGTCTGCCTGCCAGGCGGGTTACATCGACTACGGCTTCTTGGGAGGCGCCCAGATAGATATGTATGGTAACCTAAACACCACCTGCATTGGAGACCACGACCTTCCAAAGGTACGATTCCCGGGAAGCGGTGGAGCAAACGACATCGGTTCGCTATCTCACAAAACTATTTACATTATGAGGAACCAAGCTCCGAGAACCTTTGTGAAGAAGGTTGACTTCATAACAACTCCGGGTTACCTATCTGGACCGGGGGCGCGAGAAAAAGCTGGGCTTCCAGAAGGTTCTGGTCCCTACAGGGTGATAACGCAACTGGGCATATACGACTTCGAGGAAAAGACTAAGAGGATGAGACTAATATCCTTACATCCCGGCGTTACGCTTGAGCAGGTAAAGGAGAACTGTAGCTTCGAGCTGCTTGTCGCAGACAACCTTCAAACAACTCCTATACCCACTGAAAAGGAAATCAAAATACTTCACGAGCTTGATCCACAAGGAGTATCCATAGGTAAATAGCAGGATATACTAAAACCATTTTTTTATTTTCTCGTTTCCTTCTCATTTTTCTGTTTTCTTTTTTTAAGAAAGTTATAAAAGAGGTTTGATATCATTAGTTTTTTAATTTGAAATTTTCTGAAGATGTTGAGGAGTGTGAAGGTTATTCCTTACCAATACATTATTGTTGAGAAAGAAAAAGATATTGCTATAATAACCATGAATCGCCCCGAAAAACTAAACGCTTTAAACCTCGAGTTGCAGGAGGAAATGAAGCACGCATTGGATACCTTATATATAGATGACGAGGTAAAAGTCATTATTCTAACAGGCGCAGGTAGGGCGTTTAGTGCTGGTGGAGATATTGGAACTATGAAGGACGCCCACCAGTTAGACCCACTCTTGCTGAGACAAGCCTTGTATCAGTCCACATCTGAGGTAACCAACAGAATTTGGAACTATGAGAAGCCTATTATAGCCGCGGTTAATGGAGTGGCGGCTGGAGGTGCCTGCAACTGGGCCTTGGCCTGCGACTTCGTCATAGCTTCGGAGAACGCTAGGTTCGGCGAGGTTTTCATTCACGTAGGATTAGTTCCTGATGGAGGTGGAAGCTGGCTGCTTCCTAGGCTTGTGGGTTTACAGAGGGCGAAGGAAATTATTATGATGGGAAAGATGGTGTCCGCGGAGGAAGCTGAGCGAATTGGAATGGTGAACAAGGTTGTTCCAGAAAAGGACTTGATGCCTACAGCCAAAGAGTATGCAAGAATACTGGCTAGTCTTCCTCCGAGAACATTGGGAGCAGCTAAGAAAACCATTAATAAAGCTATGACTACAAGCTTGGGAGAAGCAATGGATTACGAAATGACTATGCAAGCGATATGCTTCCAAACAGATGCTCACCGGGAACGGGTGAAAGCCTTTTTAGAGAAGAAAAAGTAGCCATATCTACTCCGCCCCTTCCATAATTTTTCTTAAGAGAAGGTTATGGTCATCTTATTGGGGTGGCTAACTCTAAATATGTGGGTTTAACAGGCGCGGGCTGTGATTGTAAGATCGAGAACTTGTTGTGCTCTTTTTTTAAATTTTTTAAATTAATCATTTTATATTATATCCTTTAGTGTTTTTGTTTAACCCCCATCTTTAGGAAAAGATTAAATAATTTATACATTCCTCCGTTTTCCGAAATTTAACAGAGGTTTCGGCGCATAACATTTATGAGCAGGATAAAACGTAGGATAAAGAACCTCACGGTGGGAAAGTGGATTTAGGATACCTGAACATCGGTGAACTTCTTTGCTAGTTCAACAAGTCGGGTTAGATAGGCATTTACTGGAAGGTGTTGTTTCGAGAAAAAAAGCGCAATCTTGGGTGTTTTGAATGTTAGAAGGAAAAGTTGAGCCAATAGAGTTTTTGGGGCTTGACACCTGATGAGGCTAGGAGACGTTTGGTGGAAAAACCAAAGGATCTAAGAGAGAAGGCTACGAGTCTTAAGGAAGCTGTGAAAAAATTTGTGAAAAATGGGGATTCCTTGGGTATTGGTGGATTCGTTAATTCTAGACAGCCTGTTGCCATTGTACACGAAATAATAAGACAGGGAAGAAAAAACCTAATAATATCCGCTCAGTCCCTTTCCCTAGCAGGAGAATTTCTGGCAGCAGCAATGATAGTGGATGAAAACCATGTTTCCATAAAAGCCGCCGAAATAGCTTGGTGGGCATACGAAGTAATTGGACTGGCACCAGCCTTCCGTTACTTAGCGGAGAATGGTATGATACAGGTCGAAGATTGGACTAATTATGGTATGTCCGCAAGGTTCAAAGCCGGAGCTATGGGAATACCATGCATACCCACCAGGGATAGTTCATTAACGGATATAGCGAGGAGCCATAGGGGAAAGACGGTGACTTGTCCATTCACGGGAAAGAAAATCCACTTGGTGCTCGCCACCCATCCCAATGTGGGATTAATACATGTACAGGATGCAGATGTTTACGGCAACTGTAGAATATACGGTCCAATGTGTACCTGTCC